>CAZZAH010000001.1:0-4204 GCA_964652115.1 uncultured bacterium
GAGTGGGCGGAGGTCTACAACCCGGGCCCGGCCGCGGTCGACATGTCGAGCTACTACCTGGGCGACGAGGTCGGGGGCTTCGTCTACGGCTTCACCGGGTCGCTCGCGCCGGGCGCGGTGCTCCTCGTCACGGGAAGTCAGTCGGTGGCGTGGGAGTCGGCGCATGCCGTGTCGACCACCGGCCTTCGCATGGGCAACGACGGCGACACCATCACGCTCTGGCAGGTGGTGAGCGGCTCGAACGTCCTGGTCGACAGCTATGCCTACACCACGAACGAGGCGGAGGACGATCGCTCGAGCGGGCGTTCCCCGGATGGCACGTCGACCTGGGCACTCTTCGATGGGCTGAACGCCTACACCGGAAGTGGGCTTCCGGCGGGGAACGGCTTGCCGCCGACTCCCGGCGCGTTGAACGCCGGCGGTGATCCGCCCTCGCCGGTCGAGCTCGCGACCTGGGGCAAGGTGAAGGACCTCTACGCAAGGCCGTAGCGGTCTAGGGCCGTAGCGGTCTAGGGCAGTAGCGGGCGAGGGCACGAGCGCGGCGGTGAGCAATCGTCGCCGCGCTTCGGGCAACGCGTCGGCCGCTTCGTTCCGGCGCCGGCAAGCACGACGTCGGCCGCGCTTGCCGCGTCTCCGGATGGTCGACTACGATCCGGCGCATGGCGTTTCCAAGCCCTGATCGTTTCGAGCAGCTCCTCTCGCATTTCCCTGGGCAGAAGGTCCTGGTGGTCGGCGACGTGATGCTCGACCGCTATCTCTGGGGAGATACCGCGCGCATCTCGCCCGAAGCGCCGGTGCCGGTGATCGAAGCGCGCGAGGAGAGCCATCGACTCGGTGGCGCGGCGAACGTCGCGCACAACGTGCGGGCGCTCGGCGGCGAGGCGATGCTGGTCGGCGTGATCGGGAACGACGCTTCGGGCGCCGATCTTCGCGCGCTCCTGGGCGAGCGGGCGATCGCGCTCGACGGGCTCGTGATCGACGCGGCGCGGCGCACGACCTCCAAGACGCGAGTTCTCGCGCGGCATCAGCAGATCGTTCGCATCGATCGCGAGGATCCGGCGGAGGTCGAGGGCTCGGTGCTGGCTGAGCTCGAGGCGCGGGTGCGCGAAGCTCTGGCCGAGGCCACGGCTTGCGTCGTCTCGGACTACGGCAAGGGCGTGATCACGCGCGCGCTCCTCGCCACACTCTTGGCCGAAGCAAAGCGGCGTGACGTGCCGATCGCCGTCGATCCCAAGGAGACGCACTTCTTCGCCTATCGCGGCGTCGCCACCTTGACGCCGAACACGTCGGAGGCGAGCGCGGCCTTCGGGCGCCGCATCAAGGACGAGAGCACGCTGCTCGCGGCGGGGCGATACCTGCGCGAAGAGCTCGAGGCGCGCTCCGTTCTGATCACGCGCGGCGAGCATGGGATGACCCTCTTTCGCGAGGCGAGTGATCCCCTGCACTTCCCGGCGCTCGCGCGAGAGGTCTTCGACGTAACCGGGGCGGGAGACACAGTCGTGTCGACCCTCGCGATGGTGCTCGGCGCCGGTGGCGATCTGGCCGAGGCCGCCGCGCTCTCCAATCATGCCGCCGGCATCGTGGTGCGCGAGGTCGGAACGGCGGTTACGTCAGCGGAGGAGCTCCGGCGCGCCTTCCTCGACGCGGGCGAGCGCGGCGATCCACATTCGCTGCTTGCGGAGCGACCCGAGTGACTGAAGCTTCGCGCTCCGAGCGATCGCTCCCGATCCCGAAAGGGCTGCTCTCGCGCGAGGTGATCGCCAAGGAGGCCGCCAAGCTCCGCGCCGCCGGCAAGCGAATCGTCTTCACCAACGGCTGCTTCGATCTCCTCCACCCGGGGCATGTCCTCTACCTCGCCGAGGCGCGCGCGATGGGGGACGTTCTCGTCGTCGGGCTCAATTCCGACGCGAGCGTGACGCGGCACAAGGGTCCCGGACGCCCGCTCCAGTCGGAGTGGGCGAGGGCGACGCTGCTCCTCAGCCTACGGGCCGTCGACCTCGCGTCGATCTTCGAGGAGGCGACCCCGCTCGACCTCATCAAGGCCGTGCGTCCTCATGTCCTCGTCAAGGGGGGCGACTACGAGCTCACCGGCATCGTCGGGCGCGCCGAGGTCGAATCGTGGGGTGGGGAGACCCGTGTAATCCCATTCGTACCAGGCTTCTCGACCACGGACCTCGAGCGACGTCTTCGAAGCAGTGGCTGAGCCCCAGTTCGCCGCGCCCCACGCGCTTCGATCGCGCCAACGAGACCCACTCCCGAGAGATGTGAAGGCGGTTCGCGGGGTTGACCGGTCGCTCCCGCTTGCCTACCTTGGGCGAGGTGCCGTCCCCCGGCGACGGTTAAACCGAACGACCCATTCCCATTCGGGCCCCTCTTCGCCCGGACTCCACGAGGTCACATGTCGAGCACGAAGCGACGCCTGGTCATCCTAGGTGCGGGCGGACGCGACTTTCACAACTTCAACGTCGCCTTCCGGGGACGGACCGACGTTGAGGTGGTCGCCTTCACCGCCACGCAAATTCCCGGTATTGAAAATCGAAGCTACCCGACCGAGTTGGCCGGGGCCGGCTACCCCAAGGGGATTCCAATCATCCCGGAGCAGTCGCTCGCCGGATTCCTCAAGCTCCATCCGGTCGACGAGGCGATCTTCGCCTACTCCGATGTCTCGCACGAGTACGTGATGACGAAGGCGAGCCAGCTCATGGCGCTCGGACTCGACTTCCGCTTGATGGGGCCGAACTCCACTCAGGTCGCGAGCACCAAGCCGGTCATCGCCGTCACCGCGATCCGCACCGGTTGCGGCAAGAGCCAAACCACGCGCACCGTCTGCTCGCTGCTTCGCGCGGCGGGGAAGACGGTGGTCGCGGTGCGCCATCCGATGCCCTACGGCGATCTGGTGAAGCAGGGAGTGCAGCGGTTCCAGACCGTCGAGGATCTCGCGCGCCACGAGTGCACCATCGAGGAGATGGAGGAGTACGAGCCGCACATCGCGAACGGCACCGTGGTCTACGCCGGTGTCGACTACGAGGCGATTCTCCGCCAGGCGGAGAAGGAAGCCGACGTCGTCGTCTGGGACGGCGGGAACAACGACCTCTCGTTCTATCGCCCTAACCTCACGATCGTGGTGGTCGACCCGCTGCGCGCGGGACACGAGCTTCGCTACCACCCCGGCCACGCGAACTTCCTCTCCGCCGACGTCATCGTGATCAACAAGATCGAGTCGGCCTCGCGCGAGGAGATCGAGATCGTGCGGCGAAACATCCGCGAGAACGTGCCGAACGCGATCGTGGTCGATGCCGCGAGCCCGGTGGCGGTGGATGATCCTTCCAAGATCCGCGGCAAGCGCGTGCTCGTGATCGAGGACGGCCCGACCCTGACGCACGGCGGAATGAAGATCGGCGCCGGCATCGTCGCGGCGCAGAAGTTCGGTGCGGCCGAGATCGTCGATCCGCGGCCTTACCTCGTCGGCGAGATGGCCGAGACTTTCCGCCGTTATCCCGGCATCGGCACCTTGCTGCCGGCGATGGGCTACGGCGATCAGCAGATCAAGGACCTCGAGGCGACGATCCGAAACACCCCGTGCGACGTGGTGCTGGTGGCGACGCCGATCGACCTTCGCCGCATCGTCAAGATCGACAAGGAAGCCTTGCGCGTTCGTTACGACCTGGAGGAGATTGGCGAGCCGAAGCTCGCGACCATCCTCAAGAACTTCCTCTCCCAGCCCGCTCGCGCCTAGGTCGTCGCGAGGCAAGGAGAACAGTCCGTGCGGCGCCCCGGCGCCGCCGGCAGAGTAGGAGATAGGTTTGAACGTACACGAGTACCAGGCGAAGGAGATCTTCCGCTCCTTCGGGATGCCGGTGCCGCCCGGCGAGGTCGCGAGCACCGCCGCCGAGGCGGAGGCGATCGCGCGGAAGATCGGTGGTCAAGTCGTGGTGAAGGCCCAGGTCCACTCCGGTGGACGCGGCAAGGCGGGCGGGGTGAAGCTCGCCGCCAATCCGGCCGAGGCGCGCGAGAAGGCCGAGAAGATCATCGGGATGGAGATCCAGGGCCTTCGCGTGAACAAGGTGCTGGTCGCGCCCGCGGTCGACATCGGCCACGAGTACTACTGCGGTGTCGTGCTCGATCGAAAGGCGCGCATGCCGCTCATCATGCTCTCGCGTGAGGGAGGCATCGACATCGAGGAGGTCGCGCGCACGCGGCCCGA
>CAZZAH010000001.1:4304-5658 GCA_964652115.1 uncultured bacterium
CGCGCGATCCTCTTCAACATCTTCGGCGGCATCACGCGTTGTGACGACGTCGCGCGCGGCCTCGTCCAGGCGGTCGCCGAGACCGGCGTGAAGCTGCCGATCGTGATTCGCCTCACCGGCACCAACGAAGCCGAGGCGCGCGAGATCCTGAAGCAGGCGCAGGGGCTCACCCCCGCCGAGTCGATGGACGAAGCGGTGAAGAAGGCAGTCGAGCTGGCCGGGTCCACCGGATCCGCGTCGCGCTGAGCGGAAGGAGAATTCGCGTGAGCATCCTGATCGATTCAAAGACGAAGGTGGTGGTGCAAGGCATCACCGGACGCGACGGCTCGTTCCACGCCAAGGCGATGAAGGCGTACGGCACGCGCGTGGTCGCGGGCGTGACGCCGGGGAAGGGTGGTCAGACGATCGAGGGGATTCCGGTCTTCGACTCGGTCTCGGAGGCAGTGGCGCGCACCGGAGCGGATACCTCGGTCATCTACGTTCCACCGCCCTTCGCGGCCGACGCGATCCTGGAGGCGGCCAATGCGGGCGTGGGCCTGGTGGTGGCCGTGACCGAGGGCGTTCCGACCATCGATATGGTTCCGGTGTTGAAGGAGCTGAGCGATCTCGGCGTCCGCCTGATCGGACCGAACTGCCCGGGCCTCATCTCGCCTGGGAAGTCGAAAGTCGGCATCATGCCGGCCGAGATCCATCGTCCGGGTCCGGTCGGCGTCGTCTCGCGCAGCGGGACCTTGACCTACGAGATGGTCTATCAGCTCAGCCGCCACGAGATCGGGCAGTCGACCTGCATCGGCATCGGCGGCGATCCCTTGATCGGGACGAACTTCATCGACGTGCTCGACCTCTTCCAGAATGATCCCGACACCCTGGCCGTGGTCATGATCGGGGAGATCGGCGGCACGGCCGAGGAAGAAGCGGCTCGCTTCATCCGCGAGCGGATGTCGAAGCCGGTCGTCGCCTTCATCGCGGGACAGACGGCGCCTCCCGGCAAGCGGATGGGCCACGCCGGCGCCATCATCTCCGGAGGAAGCGGTACCGCCGCCGACAAGATCAAGGCGCTCGAGGCGTCGGGCATTCCGGTGGCGCGCATCCCATCCGAGGTCGGACCGCTGATCAAGAAGGCGCTCGGGTTCTAGGTTACGGGGCGGCTCGCCCCTTCACAGCAGACAACCGCGCGCGAGGCAGCTTGCGCGCGGTTCACACGATACAGACGCATTGGGAGGAAAAGTGGAGCAGACCTTCATGATGATCAAGCCGGATGCCGTTCGCCGCAATCTGGTCGGCGAGGTGATCCGACGCGTGGAGGCTGCCGGCCTCAAGATCGCGCGCGCGCGGATGGTACAGCTCAAGATGG
>CAZZAH010000001.1:5668-52602 GCA_964652115.1 uncultured bacterium
GGAGGAAGCGCGCGAGTTCTACGCGGTCCACAAGGAGCGGCCCTTCTACAACTCGCTCTGCGAGTTCATGACCTCGGGCCCGATCGTGGCGATGGTGGTCGAAGGGGAGAACGCTCAGGTGCGCGTACGCGACGTGATGGGCGCGACCGATCCGGCGAAGGCCGAGGAGGGGACGATCCGGAAGGCGGTCGGGGTCAACATCGAGCAGAACTCGGTTCACGGCTCCGATGCGCTCGACACCGCGCGCCAGGAGATCGCGTTCTTCGGCCTCGGGCTCGACCTGCGCTAAGAGGGATGACCCGGCACAACCCGTTCCTGATCTCCCTCTCGACGCTGGAAGAGGGAGAGTCGCACCTCGAGATCATCGGCACGGCCGAGGATCTCGAGATCGATCCGAAGGTCGCGAAGCTCGACGGACCGGTCGTGGTCCGCGCGACCTTCTATCGCGCCGGACAGAAGGTGGAGCTTCAGGCTGTGCTCCTCGCGCGCGTCCAGCTAGCCTGTGATCGATGCCTCGAGCCGGTCGAGCTAAGGATCAACGTGCCGGTCCGCGTCTTCGCGGAAAAGCGCGAGAGCCGCGACCATCGGCCCGAGGAAGAAGTGCGTGAAGACGACCTGGGAATCGTCTACCATGACGGCCGGTTTGTCGATTTGACCGACGAGGTGCGCCAGGAATTGCTGGTGCAGATTCCGTGGCATGTCCTCTGCAAGGAAGACTGCCGTGGGCTCTGCCCGCAGTGCGGAGTCGATCGGAATCGGGCCGAGCGCGACGGGACAGGTTGTGGATGCGGCGACACGACACGAATGGCGCGCATCATTCGCCAAGCCCGTGATTCCAAGGACGAGTAGATCCAAGACCGAAGAGGAGTAAAGGAACAACCATGGCTCTTCCGAAGCGACGCCATTCCTCCACCCGCCGCGACAAGCGGCGCGGTCAGTGGAAGCTCGAGGCGCCGTCCATCTCCCGCTGCTCGCATTGCGGGACGGCCAAGCGCCCGCACTACGTCTGCCCGCAATGCGGCTACTACAACAACGAAGAGATCCTGGTGGTCGAGCAATAGGGTCGCGGCCCCGGTCCGAACGCGAAGACCAGAACCCCCGGACTCGGACCGGCCAACCACATTCATAGGTCCCTCGGAAACTCCCTTGACTCGCAATGGACGTCCAAGAGTTGCCGTTGACGCGATGGGCGGGGACCACGCTCCCCAGCCGATCGTCGAAGGGAGCATTCTCGCCGCGGAGCGATTCGGCGGCGAGGTCGCCGTCGTCCTGATCGGCGACGAGCCCGCCATCCGTCCGCATCTTTCCGTGGCGCTGCAGGAGCGCCTCGGCATCGAGGTCGTTCACGCGACCGAATGCATCGGCATGGCCGAGTCCGCGGCTACCGCGTACCGGAAGAAGCCCGATGCGTCCATCGTCGTGGCCACGCGCATGCTCAAGGAGCGAAACGTCCACGCCCTCGTCTCCGCCGGCAATACCGGCGCGGTGGTGACCGCGAGCCTGCTCGGGCTGGGGCGGCTGCCCGGCGTGGCGCGTCCGGCGATCGCCACCATCGTTCCGACCCCGACCGGGCACTGCCTCCTGCTCGACGTCGGCGCAAACTCCGACAGCAAGCCGCAGCATCTTTTCCAGTTCGCGGTCATGGGAAACGTCTACGCGCAGCAGGTCTACTCGGTCGCGAATCCGAAGATCGGCCTGCTGAACATCGGCGAGGAGAGCAGCAAGGGCTCGGACCTGACGCAGCAGGCATACAAGCTGCTCGACGAAGCGCGCGGGCAGATGAACTTCATCGGCAACGTCGAGGGGAAGGACATCCTCGCCGGTACGGCCGACGTCGTGATCTGCGATGGCTTCACCGGGAATGTGATCCTGAAGTTCGCCGAGAGCGTGGTCGGAATGGCGGTGCAGACGGTGCGCCGTGAGATGGAGAGCAACCTCAAGTTCAAGATCGGAGCCGCGCTCCTCCGTCCGGTCTTCAGCCGGCTGAAGAACAAGCTGAACTACGAGGAGTACGGCGGCGCTCCGCTCCTCGGCGTGGACGGGATCGTCGTCATTGCGCACGGCCGGTCGACCCCGAAGGCGATCATGAACGCGATCTTGGTCGGCGGGACCGCCGCGCGGCAGGGAGTCGCGGAGAAAATCGGAGAGGAATTGGCGCGTGAGCTCCAGCGACAAGAAGCTACAGGTTAGGGAGACCTCGATTCTGGGGACCGGTTCGGCCGTGCCCCCGCGCGTCCTCACGAACCAGGAGCTTGAGGCGCTCGTCGACACCTCGGACGAGTGGATTGTCACGCGCACCGGCATTCGCGAACGACGGATCGCCGATGACCAGACGGCCGGCTCGGATCTCGCCACGATCGCGGCGAAATCGGCGCTCGAGAGCGCGGGCCTGACGGCCGAGTCGCTCGATGCCATCGTCGTCTGTACCGTCACCGGCGACTTCGCCTTTCCCTCGACCGCCTGCCTCGTCCAGGCCGCGATCGGCGCGCCGCGCGCTTACGCAATGGATCTCGGGGCTGCCTGCTCCGGCTTCATCTATGGAACGCAGGTCGCCCGCGGACTGATCGGTTCGCACCTCGCGGAGCACGTGCTCGTCATCGGCGTCGAGATGCTGAGCAAGTTCACCAACTGGAAGGATCGGGGCACCTGCATCCTCTTCGGCGACGCCGCCGGCGCCGCGGTGATGGGTCCGGCCAACGGCGTGCACGAGATCGTCGCCGTCTACGTCGGCGCGGACGGGAGGTCCGCCGACCTGATCGACCTACCGGGAGGCGGCTCGCGCCATCCGATCACGCATGAAGGGATCGATCAGTCCCAGCATCTTCTCCGCATGAAGGGGAACGAGGTGTTCAAGCTGGGCGTGCGTGGGATGGAAGAGGCCTGCCGCCGGGCGCTCGACGCGGCCGGCGTTTCCCCGAGTGAAGTCTCGCTGCTCGTGCCGCACCAGGCGAATCTCCGCATCATCGACGCGACCGCGCAGCGCCTCGGACTGCCGCCGGAAAAGGTATTCATCAACATTCACAAGTATGGTAATACCTCGGCCGCCTCGGTCCCCTTGGCGCTCGACGAGGCTGCGCGTGAGGGACGGTTGAAGTCAGGTGATCTCGTGCTCATGGTTGCTTTCGGTGCGGGGCTCACCTGGGGTGCATCGCTTGTCCGGTGGTAGCGCCCGTTGAGCGGTAGGCGCGTCGCGCGAGGCGCGCAATCTCCTCGTCCTGGCAGAGAAATCCGAGACGCCGCCTACGGTCGGCTAGGCCTTGTTCCAGTCCAGTGAGCAGGGTCCCATGGAGTGTAAGACTTGAAGACTGCCTATCTGTTCCCGGGCCAGGGCTCACAGTTCGTCGGCATGGGCCGGGACCTGTACGAGCGCTACCCGGAAGCGCGCCGGACTTGGGAAGCGGCGAACGAAGTCTTGGGCTTCGATCTCGCGAAGGTCGCCTTTGAGGGCCCCGAAGCCGAGCTCAAGGAAACGCGGAATACGCAGCCCGCGATCTTCGTTCACTCGCTCGCGACCTGGCGTGCGCTCGGCTTCGTCGCCGATGCGGACGCCTGTGCCGCCGGACACAGCCTGGGCGAGTACAGCGCGTACGTCGCCGCTCGAGCGCTCCGGTTCGATGACGCGCTCAAGCTGGTTCGTCGTCGCGGAGAGCTGATGTTCCAAGCCGGGCTCGAACGGCCGGGGACGATGGCCGCGGTGCTCGGGCTCGATGCCGAAACCGTGCGGACAGCTTTGAGGTCGGCGAGCGGAATCGTTCGCGCGGCCAACTTCAACTCGCCGGGTCAGGTCGTGATCTCGGGCGAGGTCGCCGCCGTCGGTGCGGCGATGGATCTGCTGAAGGCAGCGGGAGCCAAGCGCGTGATCCAGCTCGAGGTGAGCGGCGCCTTTCACTCACCTTTGATGGAGTCGGCCGCGCGCGGGTTGGGGGAGATGCTGGCCCGTACACCGATCGACAATCCACTCTGCCCCGTCTTCACGAACGAGAGCGCGGAGCCCGTCCCCGCGAGCGAGGCGCCGGAGGCGGCGATCCGTCGTTCGCTCGAGCTGCAGCTTCTCTCGCCGGTCCGTTGGGAAGAGACGATCCGAGCGATGCTCGCGGCCGGCGTCTCCCAGTTCTATGAGGTCGGGCCGGGCAAGGTCTTGGCGGGGCTCGTTCGCTCGATCGACAAGGAGGCGCGAGTGACCCCACTCGGCACGGTCGATCAGATCGAGGCGCACCGCGCGAGCGCCGGGACCACCGCATGAGGCACCAAGGCAGGGTTGCGCTGGTCACCGGCGGAAGCCGCGGCATCGGCGCCGCCATCGCGCAGCGCTTGGCCGAGGAAGGGGCCGACGTCGCCCTGGTGGATCGAAGCGGCGAACCGGACGGTCCGGTCGTACAAGCGATCCTCGCACTTGGCCGTCGATGCGAGCACTTTCGATGCGACCTCGGGAAGGCCGAAGAGATCCAGCAGCTCGCCGCGCAAGTCACCGAGCGCTTGGGCGCCGTGTCTATCCTGGTTAACAATGCCGGCGTCACGCGCGACAATCTCTTCCTTCGCTTGGAAGACGCGGATTGGGACGCGGTCCTTGGGGTCAACCTCAAGGGAGCGTTTCATTGCATCAAAGCTTTCTCGCGAGGCATGCTGAAAAGTCGCTGGGGCCGAATCATCAACCTGACCTCCGTGGTCGGGGAGATGGGGAACAAAGGACAGTCGAACTACGCGGCTTCGAAGGCCGGCTTGATCGGCCTGACCCGCTCGGTGGCTCTCGAGCTGGCGGAGCGCGGAATCACGGTGAACGCGATCTCGCCCGGCTTCATCCGAAGCGCGATGACCGAGGTGCTGCCGGAGAAGGTGCAGGCCGACCTCTTGGCCCGCATTCCGGCGGCGAGGCTGGGCGAACCTGCCGAGGTGGCGGCTTTGGCCTCCTTCCTCGCCTCCGACGACGCACGCTATATCACCGGCCAGGTGATTCGCGTCGACGGCGGGATGCTGATGGCGTGATAGGGTGACGGGCCGAGAGAAGGCCCACGGGGCAATCTGATCACAGGCGGGCGAATCGCAGACGGGGGAGACCCCAAGGGAGGAGCGCATGGAGAACTACGAGCAGAAGGTGAAGGACATCATCGTCGAGCAGCTGGGAGTCGCGCCGGAGAAGGTCGTGCCGGAGGCCTCGTTCGTCGACGACCTCGGTGCCGACTCACTCGACACCGTCGAGCTCGTCATGGCATTGGAAGAGGCGTTCGAGATCGAGATTCCGGACGAGGCCGCGGAGAAGATGGCCAAGGTCGGCGACGCGCTGAGCTATCTGAGGGAGCACGTCGGGGCGAAGTAACGCTAGGCAGCGTGATCTAGGTTCGGGCACCGGGGGTTCGCCCCCCGATTAGCGGATGCCGCGTCCCTGGCTTACGCGAGGATCCACGATGCGAGAAAGAGTCGTCATCACCGGAATGGGCGCGCTCACACCGCTCGGTCTCTCGACCGGTGCGTTTTGGAATGGCCTGATCGAGGGCCGGAGCGGCGTCGGACCGGTCACGCGCTTCGACGCGAGTCCGCTCAAGACCCGAATCGCGGCGGAGCTCAAGGGATTCGAGCCGGCGCGCTACATGGAAGCGAAGCTGATCAAACGCACCGATCCCTTCGTCCAATTCGCGATCGCGGCGGCGGCCGAGGCGGTGAGCTCTTCGGGTATCGATTGCGCCGAGCATAACGGCGAGCGAATTGGCGTGATCATCGGCTCCGGCATCGGCGGAACGACGACCTGGGAAGCCCAGCATCGACTGTTGGTCGAGCGTGGTCCCGATCGGGTCTCTCCCTTCTTCGTGCCGATGATGATCGCGGACATGGCCTCGGGACAGGTGTCGATGCTGCACGGCGCGCGCGGTGCGAACTACGCGACCGTCTCCGCCTGTGCCTCGGGCGCGCACGCCTTGGGTGCGGCGTTCCACCTGGTTCGTGAAGGTGAGCTCGACGCGGTCCTCGCCGGCGGCAGCGAGGCGCCGGTCACGCCCCTCGCCATGGCCGGCTTCTGCTCCCTTCGCGCCATGAGCACGCGAAATGACGAGCCGGAGCGCGCCAGCCGTCCGTTCGATCGTGACCGAGATGGCTTCATCATGGGGGAAGGCTCCGCCGTGCTCGTGATTGAGTCGGAACGCCACGCGAAGGCGAGAGGCGCGAAGATCCTCGCTGAGCTCGTCGGCTACGGAGCGACCGCGGACGCGCATCACATCACGGAGCCGGCGCCTGGTGGCGAAGGGGCCGCGCGCGCGATGGGCCTCGCGCTCAAGTCGGCCGGCCTGCGACCCGAAGATGTGCAGTACATCAACGCGCATGGGACCTCGACCGATCTGAACGACAAGTGCGAGACCCAAGCGATCAAGTCGATCTTCGGTGAGCACGCGAAGCGGGTAATGATCTCCTCCACCAAATCGATGACGGGACACCTGCTGGGCGCTGCCGGCGCGGTCGAGCTCGTGGCATCCGTTTTTACGATCATGAACGGCATTATCCCGCCGACCATGAATTACGAGAATCTCGACCCTGAATGCGACCTCGACTACGTTCCAAACGCCGCGCGGCGTGCGGACGTCGACGTGGTCGTGAGCAACTCGTTCGGTTTCGGCGGCCACAACGTATCGCTGGCAGTGCGACGGTATCGGGGCTAGCCAGGTCGGCCCGAAGCTGAGAGCTGGTTAGCCGGCGTCGCACGCGCGCGAGGAAGTGCCTTCCGCGCGAGGAAGGGCGGGGTCTGAGTCGAGCCCTTAGGAGGCCCCGCGAGCGCGCAATGTCCTGGTTAGCGCCGATTCAGAAGCTCTTCGGGCGCCTAAGACCGGCGCCTCCCAGCCCGACCCCGGGTGAGGCCGAGGCGCGACTCCTCGCCCTACAGGATGCCTGGCAAGTCCGTTTCCGTGAGCCAAGGCTCCTACGCCAGGCCCTCACCCATCGATCGTTCCTCGGCAGCAACGGCGGCGATGCACGCCACTCGAACGAGCGGATGGAATTCCTCGGCGATGCCGTGCTGGAACTGGTGGTGGTGGAGCATCTCTACCGACTCTTCCCCGACGACCGCGAAGGGGACCTCACCAAGAAGAAGGGCCAGCTCGTCTGTCGCGATGTGCTGGCGCGGCGCGCGCTGGAGCTTCGTCTGGGCAACTTCGTGCTGCTGAGCGAGGCGGAGCGAGATTCCGGCGGCGACGAGCGGGAGAACATCCTGGCGGACGCCTTCGAAGCCCTGATCGGTGCCCTCTACCTCGATCAGGGGCTCGAGGCCGCGCGCGAGTTCGTTGAGTCCCGCCTCCTGATCAACACGGACGAAATCCTCCGCGATCCTCGCCGGATGAACTACAAGAGCGAGCTCCAGGAGCTGGTGCAGGCACGCTACCGTACCCATCCGCGCTACCGCGTCGTGACGGAGAACGGCCCGGACCACAAGAAGCTCTTTACGGTCGAGGTCACGGTCAGGCAGGTACTCCTCGGTCGCGGGCAAGGCTACAACAAGAAGGAAGCGGAGCAGAATGCCGCGGCGAATGCACTGACCCGCGTTTCCATCCTCGATGGAGACGCCCCCGATGCGGAGCTGTGACCCTCTCCGCATCGGGGGCGTTTAATCGTCGGCGCGCCGGAGCGCCGACGGCGGGGTGCCTAGGACGGCGCTTCTACAGCCGGAAGGTCGCACCTAAGTAGAATCGATTGTCCGTGACCTTCTCCACCGTCTTGGCTCCCGCATCGCTCTCACCGCTTCGCTCGAAGCCGCCGGTGACGTAAGCGACATCGAGCAGGATCGAGTCCTCGAGCAACAGGCCCGCGCCGAAGCTGAACGAGCGCCGGTCCGGATCGAGCTTGGCGAACTCGGCGACGCCTCGGAAGACGTCGGTCGCGATCGGCCGATAGGCCACCGGCTCGCGCGAGTATCCGGCGCGCAAGCGTAGGGGAAGCTGCTGGAGGGTGTACTCCGCTCCCAAGTGAAGATTGACCGTCGAGCGATAGACGTACTGGCGATCATCGGTCCGGATCGGGCCGTAGTAATCGATCTCCTTCCAATCCGCGTAGGTCGCATCGCCCGACAGCAGCAACCCGCGTTTCAGATAGGACAGGCCAACCCCGACGCGGAAGGGAAGCGTGATCTCGTCCTCGAACGAGAAGGGCCCGATCACATCCAACGTCTCCGGCGGGTCGGTACCAACCCGAAGAACGTCGTCGTCGCCGGTACCGTCGAGGGTGAACTGCTCGGGGAGATGCACCACGAAGCCGAGCCGTGTCTCGGGAGAAAGCGCCACCATCGCGCCGAGCGAGCCGCTGATCGCGGATATGTTGGTCTCGGTCCGCGTGGTGGTCGTCTCGCGGTCCTGCCCGTTGGTGTTTCGGTAGACGAACTCGCGGTCGCGGTCCGAGCTTCCCGAATAGATCGTCCCGGTGACTCCAAGCATCAACCGAGGTGAGGCGGAGAAGGCAAAGCCCGCCTGATAAGCGCCCAGGCTTCCGTCTTCGAGAATGGACTCGTACTCCGACGCGATGTCGCCGCCCGCCCCCTGGCGGAGGTAATCCTGGTCGAGATTTGAAACTCGCTCGTACGCGAAGCCGACGACCAAACTGCCGCGATAGGTGGGAAAGGGATATGCGAAGCCGAGTGATTGAATGCGGCCCTTGTCGAGCGGCACCTCGTGGGTCTCGCCCAGATAGGTGTTTCGGCTCGTGACGGAACGGCTTTCCAGCGAAGCGCCGAATTCCACTCGCTGAACTTGCGCCAGTCCGCCGGGATTGATGTTCAGGGCGTGATAGTCCTCGGCCACCCCGATGTAGGCGGATCCCATCCCTAGCGCTCGCACCCCGACGCCGGGGCGGTTCACGATCGGGATGTCGGGTTGGATGACGGCGAGTGCGGATCCGAGAGTCGAGATACTACCGATCAGTGCGGCGGCGGCTCCTCCCGCGAGGGCCCGTACGCGTCGCGTGGGAATCACGGACACTCCCTTCCTTTTGGCCTTCCGCTGGAGCTCGACCCCAGTCGCTAGCGACCCCAGGCGTTCCGACCCTTGTTCTTGTCCTTGTCCTTGTCTTTGTTCTGCTCCCGATCGCGGGGGGGGGTCCCAGTGGTGTCGCTGCCGCCGGGGACGGCGGGCGCGGGAGAGGGTGTCGGGGCAGGCGCGACGACGCCATGACCCGGGGGAGCGGACGGCGCGCCGGGGCCACGATCCCACTGGTGGCGTCCTTCGGGCTCGGTCGGAGTCGAGGAGCCCTGGTCATTGTCGTGGCCGTGGTCGTGCCACCATGGAGGTGGGTACCAAGGGCCTTGGGGCGCCGGGAACCAGACTTCGGATTGAGCCGAGTGGCAGGAGGCGCAATTCTCATCGGAGGCCATGTCCTCCTCCGTGGACAGGTCTGCCATCGGGTGCTTGATCATCGTGTAACAGCCAGCGGTCGTGCCCATGCCGGCAATCGCCGCCAGGAGGAGGAGGACGAAGGTCTTGTTCATAGCGATTCTCCTCAGCGGGGTGACCAGACTGTAGACACTGACACCCGCATCGGTCAAACGCCGGAAATTGGAAAGCGTTCCGCGCCCACCCCTGCCCCGAAACAAATTCAACCGCGGAAAACAAAAGTACCGCCGGCCGACCAGGTCGCGCATCCAAGGCCTCCGTTCGCGAGCGCAGGTGCGAGCGACGGTCGAGCGGAACCCTCCGCTCGGTGCTCGGGTTGAGGCACAAGGTTCGGGCGACTCGGATGGCGGGAACGATGCCGGGGAGCTTGATCCACAGCACCAGGAGTGACGATGCAGGCAGTCAGCACGATGCGGTCGGGAGAGACGGTGCGGTCGGGCGACACGAGTGAAACGAAGCGGACTCCGATAGATCTCACCACGGTTCCTGATGAATCATTGATGGAGCATGTGGTCCGGGGTTCCGAGGCGGCCTTCGCTCTGTTGGTCGATCGTTATCGCGGACGGATCATCAACCTCGTCAGTCGATTCATCAACGACCGGGATCGCGCGCAGGAGATCGCTCAGGAGGTGTTCCTCCGGGTCTTCATTCATCGCGAGCGATACATGCCGACCGGGAAGTTCAGCACCTGGCTCTACACCATCGCGGTGAACCTGGCGAAGAACGAGATCCGCCGTCGGGTACGAGCCAAGGACGTCATCAGCCTGGACAAGTTGGTCGAGATGACCGGCGACTCGGGACGATTTACCGCCGATCCCGGGCCGCGGCCGGACCGTCGCCTTCGCCAGCGCGAAGTGCATGAGCATGTGGCCAGAGCCCTCGCTCGACTTCCCGAGAAGTACCGAGAAGTCATTCTCCTGCGGGACGTGCAGCAGCTATCCTACGAGGAGATCGAGCAGGTGCTGAGCATTCCGGGCGGCACCGTCCGCTCCAGGATCAATCGGGCAAGAACGTCTCTCCAAGAGATGCTGGGTGCCATGGTGGAGGGTGGAATCGATGAATTGTAGAGAGGCGAAGTCTCTCTTTTCTGCTCGGGTGGATGGGGAGCTTTCCGGAATCGAATCTGCCGCCTTAGAGAACCATCTCTCGGTCTGCGGTCCTTGTGCCGAGGATTCTCGTTCGATCGCTTCGACCGTGCTCCTGCTCCGAACGATGCCGGAGGAATCTCCCGATCCTATGTTCGTCGGGCGCGTGCTCGATCGAGTTCGGGGATTCGAAGCCGAGCAGCTCGCTTCGGCCCGCGTCGCGCGCACGAGGGAGCTCGTGGCGCCTTGGTGGCGGCGCGCGCTCGATCGGATCGCTCCGTCCCCGATTCCGGTCGGACTGGCCCTTGCGGTCGGGGCCGTCGCTGGATTCTTTCTCATTCAGATCCCCTCCGGTTTGCAGGAGAGGCAGTCGGTCGGTACAGCCATCGCGAAGAACGAAACCGTCAGTCCGACTGCCACTCGATTGCGCGAGCAGCCCGTCAGCCCCTTCGGTGATCTTGTCCGGCGCACGAACGCCGATGCGTCGGGGTCGATGTCGCAATCTGCTTCGAACGACAGCGGCGCCAACGCAACGATTCAGTCCGCGGAGGGCATCACGCCTCAAGGGAACGGGACCCCGGTCGAGGTGCTCGCGCCGGACTGGTGGAACTCAAGCGCAGCCGATCCTCAGGCGCTCCCCGTAAGGGATCAGAATGGCGGGGCGCGAATCGTTGTGTTTTGAACCGGGGTTAGGTAGTGGATCCGGGTTGGGTGGCGGGACCGGATCGCGGCCTCGGCCGAATTCGTCTCCCGCCGTGCAGCGGAGACGTGGAGTCAGCGTGATCAACTCTCGGGCGCGAAGGACCGGTGATTGGCCGGCAATCGCGCTCGCACTCTGTCTGGTCGCGACGCTCTTCCCGCGTGCCGCCGTCGCCAACCCCTTCACCGCATCGCAGCGGGGTGCGCTCGGAACCGCTCTCGATTCGATGCTGCGCCGGTGCCGCCAATCGGTCGTTCTCGTCGTGTCCTCGCGGCCCAACCCTCCTCTCTCCGGACTGTCGCCAATCGGAGTCGCTCCGACCGCTCTTTGGGCGAACGGTGTCGTCGTCGATTCGGAAGGCGGGATCCTCACCTGCGCCGACTCCGCTCAGCCTCAAGACAGCTTGTACGTCCTCGCCGCCGACGGGTCACGGCGTAAGGCTCGGTTTGTCGCGCAGGAGGTCAAGCCGGGGATGAGCCTCATTCGGGTCGTAGACTCCCGAGGCCTCGTTCCGATCGAGCGAAAGCCGGACCTGGCCGGCATGCGCGAAGGTGCGTGGATGATCGTGTTCGGTTTCGATCGTGATCTCCGTCCCGACTTTCGTCTCGCGCGTTTGGAAACGCCGGGAGTGTCCGCCGACGGAAGGGTCTCGCGCGCGTTTCGTGTCTCGCTCGCGAGCAATGGGGGGACTTGTGGCGGCGTCGTGTTGGACGAGCTGGGTGAGTACCGGGGCGTGGCCATCAACGTGGAGGTGCCGCAGAGTGACGGCCCCCCGAACGGCGGCTGCCCGGAACGCGCGCGCCAGCTCCTAAACGCAGGCTCGCTCGCCGCCATCTCGATGGACGAGCTCTCGGCCCTGCGCGATCGACTTGAGCGCGCCGGTGAGAACCCTGCTGGGTTTGTCGGACTCCTCGTGCAGGCCGAGAGCTCGCCTGCGAGCGCGCCCCCAGCCGAGACCACGACCGATCGGGACAGCTCCGTGAGGGTGACGGGCGTCGTGCCCGGTAGTCCGGCGGAGCGGGCAGGGTTCGTGGTCGGTGATCGCATCCTGACCCTTGACGGCGAGGCCGTGAGTCGCGTCGATCAGGTGACCGAGCGTATCCGAGCCGCTTCGCCGGGAGTCACGGTCGTGCTCGGGGTGCGGCGAGGAGAGAGGTTGCTCAGTCTCTCGACCCCGATCGGTGATTACAGCAGCTACGATTGGATGGAGCGCCAGAAGCTCATGACTCGAAGCTGGGAGAAGCGGCTTCGTCTGAGCCTCGCTTTCCAGCAGGACTTCCTCCAAAAGCTCGAGCTCAGCGGCTCGAGATACCCCTAGGCGCAAACTCGCTCGCCAACTTTGACCACGCTTGGACCCCGTGTTACGGTGCCGCCGCTTTGCGCGCGTGGGCGTTGTGGGATTCCGCGTGCCTTTCCTTCGAGGAGCTTCCGTGATCGACATCGACGTGCGCTTGAACGACCGCTCGTATCCGGTGCGCATTGGACCCTGGCGCGACTGGGAGCTCGGCGCTCTGCTCAAGCGGAGCGGCGATCGTCCCTGGCCGATCGTTACCGACCGGAAGATCTGGGAAGTCTGGGGTGAGGACCTGAGGTCGTGCTTTGGAAGCGCCGGTATCGACCTCCACGTTCTCGAGCTCGACGCGGGAGAGCCGGCGAAGTCACACTCCACCCTCTTCAAGATCTACGACCATCTTCTGGCCTCCCGAACGCGACGCGACGAGTGCTTGCTCGTTTTCGGCGGCGGAGTGTTGGGCGACATCGCCGGCTTCGCGGCCGCGACCTACCAACGTGGGATTTCGTATGTGCAGATCCCGACCACGCTGCTGGCGCAGGTGGACAGCTCGGTCGGCGGCAAGACCGGACTGAACTACGGTGGCCATAAGAACATGATCGGGGCGTTCCATCAGCCGCGCGCGGTGCTGATCTCCCCGGAGTGGTTGTCGACGTTGCCGGAGCGCGAATTTCGCGCCGGCTTGGCGGAGATCGTGAAGTGCGGCGTCATCCGCGACCTCGAGCTCATCCGGATCCTGGAGGATGAAGAGCCGGCACGCCTCCAGCGCTCGCCGCGGCTCGAGGAGCTGATCGCGCGCGCTCTCGTCGTGAAGGCCCGCATCGTCGAGGAGGACGAACGCGATCTTGGGCTGCGTCGCCTGCTCAACTTCGGACACACCGCCGGACACGCGCTCGAAGCGGTTACCGGCTTCGGTCGCTACCTTCATGGAGAAGCGGTGGCGATCGGCATGGCGGTGGCCCTTCGCCTCTCACACGAACTGCTCGATCTACCTGACCAGGAGGTGGAGCGGATCGAGCGACTGCTGACGACTTACGGTCTGCCCACGCGAGCCGAAGGGGTGCCGCCGGAAAAACTCTACGCGAACCTCGACATGGACAAGAAGGTCTCGAGCGACGGGGGTGCCTGGGTGTTGACAGGCGAATTGGGCCGGGCTACGGTCACCGCCCAGGTTCCGACCGCGCGCATCCGCGCGGCCCTCAACTCGATCACCGGGGCGCACGCGACGTAATGCCCAAAGGGGAGAAGCCGAAAGCCCGCGCCGGAACGCGACGTGTACTGGTGCTGCATGGGCCGAACCTGAACCTGTTGGGGGAGCGAGAGCCCGCGCTCTATGGGGACGAGACCCTGGAATCGCTCGACCGACGCATCGCCTCAGAGGCCACACGCCTCGGCTTCGACGCCGAGAGCTTCCAATCAAACCATGAAGGGGCTCTCATCGATCGTCTGCAGGAGGCCCGGAAGGGTACGGCCGGAGTCTTGATTAATCCGGGCGGGCTCACCCACACCAGCGTTGCGCTGCGTGACGCCGTGGCCGCGATGCCGGTGCCGGTGATCGAGGTCCACCTCAGCAACGTCTTGGCTCGCGAGGATTTTCGCCGTGTCGACTTGATCGCGCCGGTCTGCCGTGGCGTGGTCATGGGCTTTGGGGGAGACAGCTACCTAGCTGCGCTCGCCGCCCTCGACCGCGTCCTGGCGCGAGCGTCGGACCGATCGTGATCTCTTACGAGGGCACGGCAGGATTTGGCGCCCTGAGAGCGGGGCTTAAGGAAAACCGAAATGCAGGTCGATGATATTCGCAGGCTGGTGAAGCTCGTCGAAGAGAGCGAGATCGATGAGCTGGAGGTGCGGCGCTGGTGGACCGTGGTGCGGATCCTAAAGCGCGGCAACAACCATTCGTCGGGCGAGAAGACCGTCGTCGTGGCGGCGCCCGCGCCGGTGGCGCTGCCGGTCGCGAGCCCGGCGCCGGCGGCACCGGCTGCGTCTACGGTGGACGCCTCCGCACCGCCTAAGACGGAGGCCAAGGCGGCGCCATCCGCAGATGCGGGGCTCGTGCCGATCAAGTCGCCGATGGTTGGCACCTTCTATCGCGCGCCGAGTCCGGAGGCCGCGGTCTACGTGGACCTGGGCACTCGAGTGTCGGTCGGTCAGGTGGTTTGCATCGTTGAGGCGATGAAGTTGATGAACGAGATCGAGGCCGAGGTCGCGGGCTCGATCGAGCGCATCTTGGTCGAGAACGGTCAGCCGGTGGAATTCAATCAGCCGCTCTTCTTGGTGCGCCCGGGTTGATCCAGCGCTAACCCAAGCCGAGGGCGGCCGGGAGCGACGACTCCGAAATCAGGCCCGCAAGGATTGGGGAGCAAGCATGGACTTCCGTAATGTGCTCGAGCAGATGATCGAGCGAGGCGCCTCGGACCTCCACATCAAGCTGGGGGCGCGCCCGCAGATCCGCATCGACGGCGCCCTGATCCAGCTCGAGGACTCGGCTCCGACCAATCGCGAGCTCGACGAGATCCTCGACCAGCTCCTCTCTCCGGGACAAAAGGAGAAGTTCATTTCCGAACGCGAGATCGACTTCGCCTTCGGCCTGCCCGGCTTCGCCCGCTTCCGCTGCAACATCTACTTCCAGCGCGGCACCATCTCGCTCGCCATCCGGCACGTGCCGCTCGGCGTGCCGAGCTTCGAAGATCTGAATCTTCCACCGGTGGTCGAGGACATCGCGCTTCGGCGCCGTGGTCTCGTGCTCGTGACCGGAACGGTGGGAAGCGGCAAGTCGACCACCCTCGCCGCCATGATCGACTGCGTCAACCGACGAGAGCCGCGCTCGATCATCACGGTCGAGGACCCGATCGAGTTTCTCCATCGCGACGACAAGGCCTTCATCACACAACGTGAGGTCGGGCTCGACACCGAGAGCTACGTCGGCGCGCTCCGGCACATCCTTCGACAAGACCCCGACGTGATCCTGCTCGGTGAGGTGCGTGATCGGGAGACGATGTCGGTCGCTTTGATGGCCGCGGACACCGGGCACATGGTCTTCTCGACCCTCCACACCATCGACGCCGCGCAGACGGTGAACCGAATCCTCTCCTTCTATCCGCCGCACCAGCACGACGAGGTTCGCTTCCTCCTGGCGAGCACGCTTCAGGCGGTCGTGTCGCTGCGCCTGATCCCGCGCGCCGGCGGGCGAGGCCGTGTCCCCGCGGCGGAGGTGCTGATCAACACGCCGACCATCCAGGAGTACCTGCTTAATCACGAGAAGACCCTTCTGATAAGATCCGCCATCCAAGATGGAGCGTCCCAGTACGGCATGCAGACCTTCGACCAGTCGCTCATGCGGCAGTACCGGCTCGGGTTGATCACCCTCGAGGAAGCGCTGAAGAACTCGACCAATCCGACCGAGTTCGAGCTGCGCGTGAAGGGAATCCACTCATCGAGCGACACGTCGTGGGACGCGTTCGAAGGCAAGTCAAACCAGGACGGGAAGGCGGAGGAGGCAGAGGCCCCGGCCGATAAGCGGGCCGCGGGGAACGGACCTGCCGGCATGGTGAGGTTCTAGGCACTCCCGCCCCGTGTGTTCGGACCGCGCGCGGCGCGGGGCAGGGAGGCATCATGCAAAAGGTTCTGATCGCCAATCGCGGCGAGATCGCGGTCCGGATCATTCGAGCATGCCGCGAGCTCGGGCTTAGAACGGTCGCCGTCTACTCGGAGGCCGATCGCGAGTCGCTCCACGTGCGGCTGGCCGACGAGTCGGTCTGCATCGGACCTCCGAAGAGCGCCGAGAGCTACCTCTCGATTCCACGGCTTCTGTCGGCCGCCGACATCACCAAGTCCGACGCCATCCATCCCGGTTACGGGTTCCTCTCGGAGAAGGCGCAGTTCGCCGAGGCGGTCGAGTCGCATGGCCTGACCTTCATCGGACCGGCGCCCGACTCGATCCGCACCATGGGCGACAAGAGCGTTGCCAAGACGACGATGAAGGCTGCCGGCGTTCCGACTCTACCCGGCAGCGAAGGCATCCTCGAGTCGGTCGCCCATGCGCTCGAGATCGCGGCCGAGGTTCGCTATCCGGTCATCTTGAAGGCGCGGGACGGCGGCGGCGGCAAGGGGATGCGTGTCGTTCGCTCCGACGCCGAGCTCGAGCGCGCGTTGCCGATGGCGCAGGCCGAGGCGCAGGCCGCCTTCGGAAGCGACGCGATGTACCTGGAGAAGTTCCTCGAGCGACCGCGTCACGTCGAGATCCAGCTCGCCGCCGATACGCACGGCGCTGTGATCCACCTCTGCGAGCGTGACTGCAGCGTTCAGCGACGCCACCAGAAGCTGATCGAGGAAGCGCCCGCGCCCGGGCTCGATCCCAAGATCCGCGCGGCGATGGGCGATGCCGCGTGTCGTGGAGCGAAGCGCATCGGCTATCGCGGCCTCGGCACGATGGAGTTCCTCTACGACCAGGATGGTTCCTTCTACTTCATGGAGATGAACACGCGGCTTCAGGTGGAGCACCCGGTGACGGAGATGATCCTGGGGCTCGACCTGGTGAAGCTCCAGATCCGGATCGCGGCCGGAGACCCGCTCCCGATGCGGCAAGAGGACATCGTCCCGCGGGGGCATGCGATCGAGTGCCGGATCAACGCGGAGGCGCCGGCGCAGAACTTCCGTCCTTCGCCGGGGAAGATCGAGTCGCTTCACTTCGCCGGCGGTCCAGGCGTGAGGCTCGACAGCCACATCTACGCCGGCTACTCGATTCCGCCGTTCTACGACTCGATGATCGCGAAGCTGATCACCCATGGGCGCGACCGTGACGAGGCGATCGAGCGAATGCTCCGCGCGCTCAAGGAGTCGTGGATCGCGGGCATCGACACGACGATGGCGTTTCAAGCCGAGGTACTCGCGCATCCCGATTTTCGGCGCGGTGGGGTCGACACGCACTTCTTGGAGCAACTGAAGGCAGAGGGCGAACCGCCGCCGCCGCCGCTCGCGCCGACGAACCCGCCGCCGCCGCCGGCGAGCTAGTCGCTAGCGGCTGACCTTCCAGAAGAGCAGCAGTCCGAGCGCGCCGAAGACCAGATTTCCAAGCCAGGCCGCGAGGAGCGGAGGGATCGCGCCGTTGTACCCGAGCGCCTGTCCCACACGCACGAAGGCGAAGAAGGCGAAGCCGACCGAGACGGAGAGGCCGAGCCCGACCGCGAGGTTGCCGCCTCGAATCACGCGAAGCGACAGCGCGGTGCCGAGCAGCGTCATGATGAGCCCGGCCAGAGGGAACGATGCCCGAAGGTGAAAGTTCGTCAGGTACTTCTGCGTTTCCCCGCCGCTCTCCTTGAGGCGCTGCGCATAGCGCCAGAGATCGCGCATGCCGAGGTGAAAGGGATCGAAGCTCCGGCGCGCGAAGTCGCCGGGGCTCTCGTCGAGCTCGCTCGATCCGTAGGCATCGAAGGGAACCACGCTGGCGACCGAATCGACGAAGGTCCGAAGAAAGCCGTGCTCGAAGCGCCAGTAGTCGCCTCGCCAGACCGCTCGCTCGGCGTCGACGCGTTCGAGAAGGCGTGGCGGCTTGAGCCACTGCACCGAGACGCCGCGCAGGATCTGCCTGTTCGACTCGTAGAACTGCGCGATGTAAAAGCGGTTGTTCGCGCCGAGGAGCCGAACGTCGGAGCGGCTCTCCGCGTCGATGCCCGAAAGCCGCTTGATGTCCTCGTTCAAGATCTTCTTCTGCCCCTCGTACATCTTCGGCCCCAAGCCCTCGTTCAGCAGGTACTGCCCGACCGAGAAGACGAAGGCCGCGAGCAGGAGCGGCCGCGCCAGACGCCACGGGCTCTGCCCCGAGGACTGCATGGCGGTGAGCTCGTTGTACTTCTTGAGCTGCGTGAGCGAGAGGAGGCTGCCGAGCAGAAGCGCGATCGGCAAGACCTGCGTCACGATCGTCCCCGACGCGTAGGCGTAGTAGCGGAGCACGAGGCCGATCCCCGCCTTGTGATCGACGAAGATGTCGAGCTTCTCGAACAGGTCGACCACGATGAAGAGGGCGACGAAGGTCAAGATGCCGAGCACGCAGTAGGACACGTACTCGCGGAGCAGATAGCGGTCGAGAATCCTCAAGGGGCCGCCTGCTTCGCCGGGCGTCCCGCCTGACCGGAACGGATGGTCGACCAGGTGAGGTAGATCCCGAGCGTTCCTAGCACCACGTTCGCGAGCCACATCGCGACCCAGGGCGGGAGGTATCCGCGATCCGCCAGCTGCTCGCCGCCGATCAGGCAGAGCCAGTAGAAGACGAAGAAGGCGGAGCTCAAGAATCCGACCGCGAGGCCCCCGCGTCGCGCGCGGATGCCGAGCGGTGCGCCCACCAGCACGAAGACGACGCAGGCGAGCGGGATCGAGAACTTCTTGTGGATCTCGACCTCGTACTCCGAGATGCGTCGACCGAGCGACCGCGCTTCGTTCTCGCGGGAGCGCACCGCCTCGACGTACGGCTTCTCCTCGTTGGTGAAGTCGAGGGCGTCGGGTTCGGGCTTGTGGCCGCGTGCGCGATCGAGCGCGGCGCGAAGTCGTCGGAAGCCCTGTGGCCGCGCCGACTCGGGCGCGCGCCGATCGAGCTCCGCCACGCTGCCCATCCCGAGCTTCTTCAGATCCTCGCCCATCAACTTCTCCGTGTTCGCTTCATCCACCCGCAGCTTCTTGATCTCGACCTTCATCTCCTCGACCGACATCTCGCGCTGTCCGCGGCGCCTTTGTGCTCCTTCGCGCCAGAGGTCGGCCCCTTCCTGGATGCGAAGCACGTGCGTGTCGAAGTCGACCCAGCGGTAGGTGCCGTCGGGTGCGCGCGATTCGGCCTGATGCATCTGTCCGTCGTGGAGCTCCAGCGTGAGCGAGTTCTCCTCCGGCCGGAAGGAGAGGATGCCGCTCTTGGCCAAGATGGTGCGCGGCGAGGTCGGGCTCTCGCTCGCGTCCAGGATGAGCACGTCCTGCATCTCGCCCGTGCGGTCGTTCAAGCGCGAGATGAAGAGGTGGTAGCCCGCGAAGTCGTCCAGGAGCACTCCCTCCCGAATCTCGGCGGTGGGGCGCTTGCGGTTGATCTCCTGAATCAGGCTTGCATAGGCGTAGTTCGATTCCGGCAGGACGTAGTTGTTGAAGAGGGTGAGTGCGATGGCGACAATCGCCGACAGCCCGAGCGCCGGGAAGAGGATCCTGAACAGATGCACGCCGCTGGCGCGTAGCGCGACGATTTCGTTGTCCTGGCTCATGCGGCCGAAGGTCATGAGCGAGGCGACGAGCACCCCGCAAGGAACCGAGAGGGCGATGATCCAACCGAGCGCCAGCACGAAGAGGCGGGCGACCGTCCAGACCGGGATGCCTTTCCCGATGATCAGGTCCAGAAGGTCGAGCAGCATGTCCATCGTCAGGAGGAAGGTCACGATCCCGAAGCCCAGCAGGAAGGGCCCGTAGAGTGACCGAACGATGTATCGCTGCAAAATCATCTACAGTCCTCGTCGCCTCGCTTGGCTCGGCAGGGAGTGCCGGTCCTTCAGGGTCGAAACTCCCCTCGGCGGGCGGAGTATATGCGCCCGGACCCGCCGGGACGATGGACGCTTCGTTCTGTTACCCCCTCGTTCGGCCTCCGCTCGGCTCGGCCCAAGGACTTAAGGGCTAGGGCCGCGTGAATCCGACCGCGAAACACCTCGGGACGACGGCTTGATCCAGACTCGGCCCAGAGATCTTTGGCGCGCGGGGAGGGGACTCGTTCTTCTCCTGGCATTGTTCTGCCTGATCATCGGTCCGAGAACTCGCGCCGGGGCGCCGGGTGCGATCGAGGATCCGCCCCCGTTCCTCCCGCCCTTGCCGGTCGAGGCGCAGGGAAGCATCGACACCACGGCGGCAGACTCGATCGCCTCCGAGTCGCTCGACCCCGCCTGGGACACTACAGACTCTCTGAACGGCGGCTCTCTGAACGGCGGCTCTCTGAACGGCGGCTCCTTCAACGGCGACACGCCGCGCGCCGACTCGCTCGCGATCGAAGGCGAAGGCCCGAGCGGTGACACCGACTCCCTGTCGTCGACTGACGACGCGCTCGAGTCGCTTCCGTCCACTCCGCGCGATTCGACCGGCGCGCCGATCGATGCCGGAAGCGACAGCACCGGCGCCGGCGAGCTCGCGCCGCCTCCGGTCCTGGTCGACTCGTCTCTCGCCTCGCCGGCAGATTCGCTCGAGCCTGGGCTCTTCGACTCGCTCCTCTCGCACCCGGTCATGCCCGAGTCGCTCGAGACCACTCCGGAGATCCCCGAGTCGCTGCGCGTCTACCGACGTCCCATCGCACCGACTGCTCCGGAGCACCCGATCGAGGTTCCGAAGGGGATGGGCCTCTGGAATTACTCGCGGCGCCTCCTTCCGGCGGAAGATGCCTTCCTCTATCGCGTGGCGGAACGCTGGTCGGCTCGCGAGACGGTGCGGGCGAGGCACTTCCTCAAGCCGGAAGAGCAGCAGCGAGAGGACACGCTCGGCTTTCGCTACTTCCAGGCGGATCAACCGGCGCTCGACATGAGCGATCAGCTCACCCGGCAGGTCTCCGCGCAGCTCGACTCCAATCGCGTCGAGGTGCAGCTCTTCCATCGGCAGCTGACGGTCGGCCCGCGAATCCAGCTCTCGATGGATCAGTACCTCGAGCGATTGACCGCGGTGAGCTTTCGCGCCGAGTGGATGAAGCAGCTGAAGAGCCTGGAGAAGACGCGCAGCACGGCGGCGGCCGGAAGTCAGGGGAAGGTAAACCTCAAGCTCCCGATCGCCATTCCCGGCCAACTGAATCAGATCTTCGGGAAGGGGGAGCCGAACCTCCAGGTGAGGGGGAGCGAGCGCATCACCTTCAGCGGCACCAGCCGCTGGCAACCGAACCGGAAGGACACCGAGCTCTCACGCGGCCAATCGAAATTCCCTCAGCTCGACATGATGCAGGAGCTGAACATCAACCTGACCGGAACGATCGGCGACAAGGTCACGGTCGACGTCGATCAGGCGAGCCAGGCGACCACGCCGCTCTCCAACCGGATCAAGATCAACTACAAGGGCTACCCCGACGAGATCGTGCAGGAGGTGCACCTCGGCAACACCAACCTGAGCCTTCCCGGCACCCAGTACGTGACCTCGGGCGGACGCGCGGAAGGACTCTTCGGAATCAACGCGCTGGCGAAGTTCGCCGCCGTCGACGTGACGATGATTCTGTCCAAACAGGAGGGGAAGACCGACTCGAAGGGAATCACGCGCCAGGCGGAGGTGCAGACCTTCGAGCGTCAGGACCTCGACTACATCCAGGCGAAGTTCTTCTTCCTGCGCGATCCCAACCTCTGCCCCTGGTGGGTGCTTCAGGACTCGCTCTCCGTTTTCCTCGACGACCGAAACATCACCAACGACGTGCAGCTCGGCGCCCGTCCCGCGGTGGTGACCAACACCGGCCTCAATCCGCATCCGGTCGAGAACCCTGACACGGTCGCGGTCGGCAACTTCCACCTGTTGAAGCTGGGGCCGGACGAGGACTACACGATCCAGACGGAGGTCTATACCGGGCAACCGATCCTCGTCCTGAACCGCGCGCTATCGGAGAACGACATCCTCGCCGTCTCCTATCGCGGCGTGCAGATGGTGCCGGGCCCTGATTTCCAGCTCGTGACGACGACGACCCCGATCGAACGTGTCGGATTCATCCCGGCCGATGGAAGCACGCGCAGCCTCAAGATGATCCGGCCGGGCGGTGACGTGAACCAATCGCTGGATCTGACGCAGGGGCCGTGGGCGCCGATCCGAAACCTGGAGCTCAAGAACGTCTATGACCTCCAGGGCCGCTCGATCGAGCCCGGCTCGCTCCACTTAGCGATCCGACGGAAGAAGAGCCAAGGCGGCGAGGTCAACCCCGATCGGATCGGCGACGTCACCTTCCTCGAACGCACCGGCCTCGATCTCGGTCGTCTGACCGGCGGAGGATCGACCACACCGGGGCAGGACGACGAGATCGATCCCGGCTTCGTGAACTACTCGGAAGGAACGCTGACCTTTCCGGATCTGCGCCCTTTCGACCCTGACTCGATCGACCTGGGCTTCGATCCTGCGAGCTGCGGCTCATTTCGATACTGGCGCTTCCGTCCCGCGCCCCCGACGCGCGAAGAGCGGACGGCGGCGAACACGCTCCCCTTCGATCCCGACTACCGTGCGCCGAACGTCTATGACCGCGCGACCCACACCGACGAGGCGCAGGACAGCAAGTACTTCCTCGAGATCACCTATCGAAGCCCGGTGAGCAACATCCAGCTCAACGCGTACAACATCCTGCCCGGAAGCGAGTCGGTGAAGGCGGGCGGCCGCACCCTCCAGCGCGACCACGACTACACGATCGATTACGACCTGGGAGAGATCGAGATCTTGGGCGCGGCCAACGTCTCCTCGAACGACGACATCCAGGTGACCTACTCGTTCATTCCGTTCGGCGGCGGGAGTCAAAAGACGTTGGCCGGGATGTCAGGCGCGTACCGTCCGACCGACAGCAAGTGGAACTTCGCCTCGGCCTGGCTCTACGAAAGCAAGGGGGGTGTGCCCGGGTTGCAAGGGAAGCGCCCGCGGTTGGGGGAGGAGCCATCGCATACGCTGGTGGGAGAGTTCTCCACCTCGTACAAGACCGAGTCGTGGCTCCTGACCCGCGTCGCCAACTCGCTCCCCGGCGTGACCGCGCGCGCGCCATCGCGCTTCGATCTCGACGCCGGGCTCGGTCTCTCGCTCCCCAACCCGAACACGCGCGACAAGCTCTACATCGACGACTTCGACGGCGTGAAGGACATCCAGTCGCTCAGCATGAACCGGCGCAACTGGCAGCCTTCGTCGATCCCGCTCCAGATCGCGAATCGCGACGGCGATGTGCTGGCTTCCGCGCGGAAGGGCGAGCTCTACTGGTACTCGCCGCGGGCCAAGGTGCAGGAAGGCGATCTGCAGCCGACCCTCGACTCACAAGAGGGAGACGACAATCGCACGGTGCTCGAGTTCAAGGCCTTCCCGGCGGGACAGACCGAGCTCGATCGGGAGAAGTCGTGGGTCGGCGTCGTGCAACCGCTGGCGACCGGAGGCATCGATCTCTCGCGTGCGCAGTTCCTCGACATCTGGGTGAACGACTTCGTTCGATTCGACGCTTGGCAGAGGCACGAGCGGCAACGACGCGGACGGATCCACATCGACTTGGGCTCGGTGAGCGAGGACGCGCTCTGGTATCGCGCCAATCCGAACGATCTTCGAAAGCCGGACGAGGAGCGCGTGATCCAAAGGCCGAATGGGCGACTCGACACTGAAGATTTCGTCAACCCCGACGGTCGGCTCGACCAAGGCTCGAGCGGCGACGAAGACGTCGGCCTCGACAGCACCAAGACCGGCTTCGCCGGCGACGACCCGCGGGACGACTACAAGTTCGACGACGACATCGCGGAGTCCAATCCTCGGAAGTACGCTTCGGTCAACGGCACCGAAGGCAACCAAGAGCTCGACACCGAGGACATGAACCAGGACAACTCGCTCGCCACCCTCAACAGCTACTTCTCGATGACGATCGACCTGGCCGACTCCTCTTCGTGGGAGACCGACGTTTACCGCGACTTCGCCGGTCGAAACGACCTCAACTTCCCGATTCGCGACGACAACGGATGGCGCCGCATCCGCATCCCGTTGGACAGCGACTCGCTGATCAGCATCGTGAGCCGCGCGGGTTCGGAGCCGAGCTGGGAGAAGATCCGCCACGCCCGCGTCTGGGTCGACAGCCTGGTGGACTCGACCATGATCGAGATCGGAGGCATCGAGATCACCGGCAACCGCTGGTTCGAAGGCCCGATCACCAAGGCGAACGGCCACCCTCTGCCCGACTCGCTCACGGTGCCGGGCGAGGACTTCTTCGTCAGCGTCCTGAACAACAAAGACGACGCCGCGACCTACGATCCCCCGTTCAAGCCGGGGAAGCAGAACAACATCACCGAGCGCGAGCAGTCGATCACGCTCGAGCTCGCGAACTTCCCACCAGGACATCGAGCGTCGATCTACCGCTCCTACACGCAGAATCAGGACTACACGCTCTACGAGAACATGGAGTTCTACCTGAGGCAACGCTCCGAGACGGGACCGGTGTCGCTCGAAGCGGCCATCCGGCTCTGCCGTGACGCGGCCAGCGACAGCACCAACTACTACGAGTACCGCACACCGGTGACCGACGACTGGTCGCTCATCCAGATCGACTTCGGGGTGCTCTCGCGACTTCAGCTCGAGCTGGCCGATTCGACCACCGGGCTCGTGACGAAGGATCTGGGGAACGGCGTATCGATCTCGCGGAAGGGGAGCCCAAGCCTCACCTCGGTCAAGCGCATCGCGTACTTCGTGACCAACGTCGGGAGCACGCAGCTCGGTCGAGGCAATGTCTGGATCGACGAGCTTAGGCTCACCCAGGTGAAGAAGGACGCGGGCTATGCCTCGCGCATTAGCTTGCAGGCAAGCCTCTCCGACGTCGCGAGCTTGAACGCGAGCTTCACTCGTACCAACGCCGACTTCCTCTCGATCGGCAGGGATCGAGGATCCGGCACCACGGCGACGGTCATGAACCTCGGCTCGTCGATCAACGTCGATCGCTTCTTCGGCGCCCTGGGCATCCGCTTGCCCTTCCGTTGGTCGTACACGAAGGACCGACGCGTGCCGAAATTCCAGACCAACAGCGACCTCGTGCTCGACAAGGCGAGCGACCGCGACATCGCGGAGAACGCGGAGCGGCGCTTCGAGGTGAGCTTGAGCAAGGAGCCGAGCGAGGACCCGCTGGTTCGCTATCTTCTTTCGCCCTTCAACCTCAGCGGCTCGCATCGACGGACGACCAGCCTGGCGCCGACCCAGCGCGACACGACGACCAGCGCGTCAGGCACCGTCAACTGGAGCCTGCCGCTCGAAGGAGTCGGCGCGATCAACTTAGGCAAGAGCTGGCGCGCGCAGTTCCTCCCCAACAGCCTGTCCGCGGTGCTCTCCGGAACGCGCAACGATCAGCGGAGGTACACGCGCTCTGACCTCTCGAAGGACTTCAAGCTCGCGCCATCGACCAGCCGAAACACCGCCGGCCTCAACCTCGGAGCGGGCTTCCGACCGCTTCAGCTGATCAGCTACCACATCGACTCGAACCGCGACCTGATGCTGCGCGAGGAGCAGCTCAAGGTCGCGGGGCTCGGATTGGGACGGGAGACCGGACGACATCACACGCTCACCGCGAACTACGACTTTCCGCTCTTCAAGCGCTCGGTGGCGCCGAAGGTCTCTTGGACGGGGCGCTCGGACCTCGACCTCTTGCAGCTCACCTCGACCCAGCAGGGGGACTTTGAACGGCTGAATGGTTTCCGATCTGGCCGCACCACGACCTGGAGCGGGCGGTTCGCACTGGCCGACTTCGCGCGCGACCTCAAGAAGCTTGGCCGCGATCCGGAGGCGAGCGGAGGTGGGGGCTCGAGCAAGAGCCGCTTCTCGGTGGCGCCGGTCAACGCGAACTACACCGTCTCCACCGACACCGATTTCCGGCGGCAGCGCGGCTCGCCTTCCATCGCCTATCAGCTCGGGTTGGCCGACACGCCCGGCGGGAGCGCACGCTCGGTCGGAGAACCGCAGAACTCGAAGAACCTCACGCACACGCTGTCGTTCGACAGCTCGTTGCGCGGGCCACAGAACGTGAGCATCGGCGCACGCTATTCCAATACGTCGACCGACGTGCGCTCCAGCGCGGGCGCTCCGAACGAGCGGAGCACGCGAAAGTGGCCCGATCTTTCCTTCAACTGGGGGAGCGCTCCCAAAGCGCTGACCAAGATTCTCGGCCTCGAGTCTCGCGTGAAGAACATCACCGCGACCACCAACTACGCGGTCGATCGCACGATGACCGCGAACCAGGGCCGAGACCGGGACACCGAGACGGTGAACAAGGCGTTCGCGCCGGTGCTGAACCTCACCATGACCTTCGCGAGCGGGCTCAGCGCCACGCTGAACAGTGACTCCCGAAGCCAGCGAACCGACATCTTCAATCCACCACCGGGCCAGATCCGGGAGAGCGCGCAGAAGAAGCTCACCCTCCAGTGCAAGAAGACGCTTCACTTGACCAAGACCGTGGTCGTGCCGGTCACGAACCAGAAGAAGGTGGTCAACACGCGCCTCGATCTCTCGGCCGGCGTCGACTGGAGCAGCAACCGATCGACCTCGCGTCAGCTCGGGAGCGCGCTCGTGGTCGAGGACGATCGCGCGAGCTTCAAGGTGAACGCGGACGCCGGATATCAATTCTCCGACAACATCAAGGGCACGGCTCAGGTCAACGTCGGGCAAGAGACGAACAAGAAGAACCAGAACGACACGCAACGTTCGATCGGGATCTCGATCTCGGCCGCCTTCACCTTCTGATGCGAAGCGGACTCCTCTTGCTGTGGATGCTCCTGTCGTCGTCGCACGCGGTCGCCGCGGGTCCGACCTTCGACGGCGCGCGCGCGCAGAGGTGGATCGAGCGTCAATGTGCGCTTGGCCCACGCGTCCCGGGAACGCCGGCCCACGCCGCCTGCCTCTCGATGATGACCGGATACCTCGACTCGCTCGGCGTGAGCTATCGAAAGGAGCCGTTCCGCGTCGCCTCGCCGTCGGGGAAGGGAGAGGTCGCGTGCACGAATCTCTTGGTGTCGTTTCGGCCTGAGCTCCGTCCGCGACTCCTCATCGGCTCCCACTGGGACTCGCGACCCTGGGCCGATCAGGACGCGGACCCTGCGGCGCACGCGTTGCCGGTGCTTGGTGCCAACGATGGCGCTTCGAGCACGGCGGTTCTCCTCGAGCTCGCGCGGGTGCTGAAGGCGTCCCCTCCTTCGATTGGGGTCGACCTCGCGTTCTTCGACGCGGAGGATCTGGGCAAGGAAGGCCGTCCGGACGACTACTGCCTCGGCAGCCAGCGTATGGTGGCCGATTGGACCGGTCCGCTGCCCGATTGGGTACTCGTGCTCGACATGGTCGGCGCGCGAGGCGCGGTTTTCCAACCCGAGCTCTACTCGCGCGAGCTGCACCCGGAGTGGGTGGACCTCATCTTCGAGACCGCGCGGAGTCTCGGCTTCTCGGAGTTCGACCCCAGCGGCGGCAACTACATCGTCGACGACCATGTCGCCTGGCTCCGTCGCGGCGTGCCGGCGACCGACATCATCGGTTGGGGGGACCCTGCCTGGCACACGCGGAACGACACCCCGAACCTGACCAGTGCCTCGACCTTGGGGCGAGTCGGCACCCTCGTTTTGGAGCTCATTCGCGGTGGAAGCCTCGGAGGCCGGTGATCCGCGCGCGCGACCGCTCCTACCCCCGCCGGAATAACGCCTTGCTTGCCTCCGCTACCCTGATGTAGCTTGCTCGTGCGTGGGCCCCTGTCCACGTTGTTTTGTTTGGGGAAAATCGCGTCTCACGAGAAGACCGCGCGTCGGTCGGACGTCCGTCGGATGTGTGGGCGGGCGGCGAGCCGACGAAGCGGCGGGACCGCTGGCGCCCCGAGTCGGGCCCGGCGGGTTTGCGCGATTGTCGTTTGCTGGCGGCAGCCACAACCTGGAGGGACCATGCGGCGGGAAGAGCTCGAGGAGCTAATCCGACCGGTCCTTCAGGACGCGGGCCTCGAGCTGGTTCAGTGCTCGGTCGCCCGGGGCGGTCGCATCCAGAACATCCGCATCATTCTCGATCATCCGTCGGGTCTCTCGGTCGACACCTGCGGCAAGGCCAGCCGCCGAATCGCGACCCTGCTCGACGCCAACCCCCTCCTCCGCGCGGCATACAGCCTGGAAGTCTCCTCGCCCGGCATGAGGCGACCGATTTGGAGCGCCGAGCACTTTCGTCGATTCGTCGGGGAGCGTGTGCGGATCAACCTTCGCGAGTCGTCCCCAGGGCCGCACTTCATCATGGGGATCATTGGTCCGGATGAAGGGGACGCGATCTGGATCGAGCCCGAGACGATCCGCGCCGTGTCGCCGGGACGCGCGGGGCGCGAACGCCCCGCGAAGGCCCGCGGATCGAAGGGGAAGAGGGGCGAGGGGGAGAGTGATGCCGCCGACGCGCACAACCCTGCTCGTGGAGGCAAGGGCGATGAGCCGGTCGCGGTCGCGACCTCCGCGCGGCGATTGATTCGCTTGGAAGAGATGACGGCGGCCGAGCTCGACCTCGATCCGTGGAAGCCGAGAGAGAAGAAGTCGGTCGAAGCGCCCCGTTCGGTGGGAGCGGACACGAAGCCGTTGGCGGAGGCCGGGCGCATAGGCAACGAGCCATTAGGTAGCGAGCAAGAGGCAGGTTAGCAACCGGGTGCAGGTCCCCTTCGGACCGGAGAGCCCAACCGAGGGCAAAAGGATCCATGGCGACTGAGGAAATTCTCGAAGCCCTGAAGCAGATCGCACGCGAGAAGAGTGTCGACCGCAAGCTCCTGGTGGAAACACTGGAGGCGGGACTCTTGAGCGCGGCGAAGAAGCGCTACGCGAGCGCGGCCGATGTCGAGGTCGCGTTCGACGAGCTGTCGGGCGAGATCCGCGTCCGCGTCCACAAGAAGGTCGTGCAGGTCGCGATCGATCTCGCGGGCGAGATCGACTACGAGGAGGCGGCCAAGTCGCAGCCCGGCGTCAGGCTCGGCCAGACCGTGCCGGTCGACGTCCCGATCGTCGAGTTTGGGCGCAACGCGATCCAGGCGGCGAAGCAGGTCCTGGTGCAGCGCGTGCGCGAGGCGGAGCGCGAGAACGTCTTTGCCGAGTTCATCGATCGGAAGGGCCAGATCATCTCGGGCACCGTCTCGCAGGTCGATCGCGGCAGCCTCATCGTCAAGCTGGGGAAGACCGAAGGGATCATCCCTCCGCGCGAGGTGATTTTCCGGGATCGATTCAAGATCGGGGAGCCGGTTCGCGCCATCCTGCTCGACGTCGACAAGAACCAGAAGGGCCCGCAGCTCATCCTCTCGCGCACGCACCCCGATTTCGTGCGCCGCCTGTTCGAGAACGAGGTGCCGGAGATCTTCGAGCGCGTGGTCGAAATTCGCGACATCGCGCGCGAGCCCGGTTCACGGACCAAGATTTCGGTCGTGTCGCACGACGATCGCGTCGATCCGGTCGGCGCCTGCGTCGGCATGAAGGGGGCGCGCGTGCAGGCGATCGTGCGCGAGCTCGGAGGCGAGCGCATCGACATCGTGCCGTGGAGCCCCGACCCCAAGATCTTCCTCTCTCGCGCGCTGTCGCCGGCCCGCGTGCTCGACGTGATTCCGAACGACCTCGACAAGCGATCGACGGTCATCGTCGCGGACGATCAGCTCTCGCTCGCCATCGGTACGCGCGGGCAGAACGCGCGGCTCGCGAGCAAGCTGACCGGCTTCGCCATCGACCTCAAGAGCCAGTCCCAGATGGAGGCCGCGTCGGGCGAGGCGGCGGAGATCGACCTCGAAGACCTCGAGAAAGACCTCGGATCGCGCACGGTCGAGAAGCTGATGAAGGCGGGCAAGGAAACTCTGCAGGATGTCATGCGCACCTCGGTTGAGGAACTGATGGCGATCCCGGGCATCGGAGAAAAGACCGCCACGCGACTCCTCACCTTGGGCGGTCAGATCCTCGAAGACCGGGCGGGCGGCCGCATGACCACCACCGACGGCGTGGTCGACGAGGACGAGGAAGAGTCGGCGGAATCGCTCGAGGACAACGTGGCTACGGGCGAATCAGCTGGGGGCGAATCGGCTGGGAGCGAGGCGGCGGCCGGCGACGCGTCCACGGACGACTCGGCGCAGGCCGATCCGAGCGAGGAAAGCTCGGTCGCATCGCCGGACCACGAAGCCGATGACGACGAATCGGAACCGCCTGCCGACAGAGAAAGCGACGAATCCTCGGCGCAGGCGGATGACGACACCCGAGGCGGCGAGAGCCCGAACGCTCCAGCGCGCGCCGAGGCTGAACACAAGGATGAAAGTGAGGCAGGTGCGTGAAGGCTCGTGTCTTCCAACTCGCTCGCGAACTCAAAATCTCGAGCGATGCGCTAGTGAACATCATCACCTCGTTGGGCGAGGAGGTGAAGAGCCACATGAGCGCGATCGACGACGACCTGGTCGTCAAGATCCGCGCGCGCATCGCCGAGGAGAAGGCCGCCGTCAAGCGCGAGACCGAGAAGAAGGCGCAGATCCATCTCGACGTCCAGAAGAAGGCGGATGATGCCCGGCGCGAGAGTGCCGGCACGCCGGCTCCGAGCGTAGCCCCCGCGCCGCCGATTCGTCGCGATCCGCCGGTTGCTCCGGCGCCCGCTGTCGCTCCGCGGCCCAGCGGTCCCGCCCCTGCCCCGAGAGTTGCGCCTCCGCCGCGTCCTTCGGATACGCGGCCCGCGCCACGGCCCGGCTATCAGGGCGGTTACTCGGGCGGCCAGGGTTACCAGGGTGGACAGGGTTACCAGGGCGGACAGGGTTACCAAGGTGGACAGGGTTCGCAAGGTTCGCAGGGCGGACAGCCTGGATATCCGCGGGGCAACTACCCGCAGGGTGGTCATTCCGGTGGTCCCTCGGGCCCCGGATACGGTGGTGGCAATCGTCCCGGAGGCGGCCAGCAAGGTCCGGGCGGAGGCGGTCCGGGTGGACCTCGCGGAGGCTCCACGTCCTCCGCGCCCAGCACTGCGCCGCGCGCACCGCTCTTCCGCCGAGCCGATCCGAAGAAGAAGCGGAAGTCGACCGTCGATCAGGCCGCGGTTCGCGAGAGCGTACGCCGCACCATGGCCAACATGGACTCCGGACGTGGGCGCGGCGGAAAGCGCCGTCGTCGTTCGGAGGAGGCGGGGGTCGAAGAGGAAAGCCGCATCCTGAAGGTCCACGAGTTCGTCACCGTCTCCGACCTGGCCTCGATGATGGAGGTCAAGCCGACCGAGGTGATCGGGACCTGCCTGCAGCTCGGCATCATGGCGAACATCAACTACCGACTCGACAAGGCCGCGATCGAGATGGTGATGGATGAGTTCGGCTTCCAGGCCGACTTCCAGACCGAATTCGGCGAGGAGCAGCTCGCGCTCGAGGAAGACACCGAGGTCGAGTACGAGAAGAAGCCGCGCGCCCCGATCGTCACGGTGATGGGTCACGTCGACCACGGAAAGACGAGCCTGCTCGACTACATCCGTAAGGCGAAGGTCATCGAGACCGAATCGGGCGGCATCACGCAGCACATCGGCGCTTACCTCGTGCGCCTGCCGCAGGGGGACATTGCGTTCCTCGACACGCCGGGCCACGAAGCCTTCACCGCGATGCGTGCGCGCGGCGCGCAGATCACCGACATCGTGATCCTGGTCGTGGCGGCGGACGATCGCGTCCGGCCGCAGACGCTCGAGGCGATCAACCACGCCAAGGCGGCCAACGTGCCGATCGTGGTCGCGCTGAACAAGATCGATTTGCCGAACGCGAATCCCGAGCGAATCAAGAAAGAGCTCGCCGACAATGGCGTGCTGATCGAGGAGTGGGGCGGCAAGGTCGGCGCGGTCGAGATCTCGGCCAAGCACGGCCAGAACGTCGATCGACTGCTCGAGCGGCTGCTTCTCGAGGCCGAGTTGCTGGAGCTCAAGGCCGAGCCCGATCGACCGGCGCGCGGCGTAATCATCGAGGCGAAGCGCGACGCGGGCCGCGGTGTGCTGGCCACGCTCCTGGTGCAGAACGGCACGCTCAAGGTCGGCGATGCCTACGTCTGCGGCGCGCAGGCGGGACGCATCCGCGCGATGCAGGACGATCGCGGTCAGCGAGTGATCGCCGCCGGTCCGTCCTCGCCGATCGAGATCTCGGGATTGGCGGACGTGCCGCAAGCGGGCGACGTCTTCACCGTCATGCACAACGAGGCAAAGGCCCGCGAGATCGCGAGTCACCGCGCGCAGATCGCGCGCGAGCATCGCTTCCGCCTGGCGAGCCAATCGACCTCGCTCATGACGATCCAGGAACGGATCCAGCGGGGCGAAATCAAGGAGCTCAACATCGTGCTCAAGGCCGATGTGGGCGGTTCGATCGAGGTCTTGCGCGACACCTTGACCAAGCTCTCGACCAGCGAGGTCACCGTTCGGATCATCCACTCCGGCGTCGGTTTGATCAGCGAAGGCGACGTGCTCCTGGCCAAGGCGTCGGGCGGCATCATCATCGGCTTCCACACCCGCGCGGACAACAAGGCGCACCAGCTCTCGCTGACCGAGAAGGTCGACATCCGGCTCTACCGCGTGATCTACGAGGTCGAGAAGGACATCAAGGACGCGATGGCCGGTCTGCTCGCGCCGGAGAAGGTCGAGAAGATCCAAGGCTCTGCCGAGGTCCGAAAGGTCTTCCACATCACGAAGGTGGGAGCGATCGCCGGCTGCTTCGTCGTCTCCGGAGCGATTCACCGCGGTGATCGCGCGCGCGTCTATCGCGGCGTCGACGTCGTCTGGGACGGGAAGTTCGGCTCGCTCAAGCGCATCAAGGATGACGTGCGCGAGGTGCTGACCGGCTACGAGTGCGGCATCGGCCTCGACGGCTACGACGAGATGAAGGAAGGCGACGTCATCGAGGCGTACCTGGTCGAGGAGATCGCGCGAAAGATCGAGTAACCCGAGCGAAGCCGCCGGCGACAGGTCGCTCCTCTGGGGAGGCCTCGCCGCGGCCGCGTCGGCGGTCCTGCGGGTGGAGTAGATGCACTACGCGGTCGTGCGCCTCGAGCTGAGGATCCCACAGAGTCGTTCGCTCAAGGAGAAGCGCGCGGTGCTCCTTCACTTGAAGGATAGGCTGCGGAATCGCTTCCATCTTTCCGTGCTCGAAATCGCCTACCAAGACCTGCATCAACGCGCGGCGTTAGGCCTGGCGCTGGTCGCGCTCAGTGAAAGCGGCGCACGCGATGCCGTCCTCGCCGTTCGACGCGAGGTCGAGTCCGAGCCGCGTGCCCTCTTGCTTGAATCGAAGACCCGCTTCGGCCGCATCGAGCGGGACGACGAGCCCGACTGGGCCGCGAGCGTGCTGGCGAAGGACGACGATGAGTGGACGCTCGGCGGCTTCGAGGAGATCGAGGACGTGCCCGAAGCGGATCGGACCGATTCGGAGCAGGACGAGCCGGGAGGGACGCAATGAAAGGGCTCCGGATGGAGCGGGTGCAGGAGGAGATCCGGCGCGAGCTGTCGGCCATTCTCCTCAATCGTGCGCACGACCCGCGGCTTCAGTGGGTCAGCGTGATTCGGGTGGAGGTCTCGCACGACCTCGGTCACGCCAAGGCCTACGTCTCGGTGCTGGGGGACGAGAAGACACAAGAGGCCTCGCTTCGTGTGTTGGTCGGCGCGCGTTCCTTTCTGCGCACCGAGCTCGGCAAGCGACTCACCCTGCGGCGCACCCCGGAGCTGATCTTCCGCGCCGATCACGGGATCGCCTACAGCATGAGGATCGCGCAGATCCTGCGTGAGCTCGGGCTGGAGGATGGACCGGCGCCGGTGCCGGAAGATCCCGATGCCTAACCTCGAGTGGGGCGAGGCGACGCAAGGCCTGGTCCTCAACGTCTACAAGGAGATCCCCTGGACCAGCCATGACGCGGTGGCGCGAGTGCGGCGAATCCTGGGAATCAAGCAAGTCGGCCACGCCGGCAGCCTCGATCCCTTCGCCTGCGGCGTGCTCGTGGTCTGCGCCGGACGCGCGACCAAGCTGCTCCCGCATCTGGTCGACCTGGGCAAGGGATATCGCGGCACGCTGCGTTTCGGCCGGCGATCGGCCAGCGGCGACCTCGACGGTGAGCTCGTGGAGGAAGGCGCGGTGCCGTCCATCGACCTCGGCGCGCTGCAGGCGGCGACGCGACCCTTCGTCGGACGCATCTCGCAGATCCCGCCGATGGTGTCGGCGCTCAAGGTCCAGGGACAGCGGCTGCACGATCTCGCACGCAAGGGAATCGAGGTCGAGCGCGCGCCGCGTTTGGTCGACGTGCATCGCTTCGAGATCACCAAGCTGGAGCTGCCGCGCGCGGAGTTCGAGATCGAGTGCGGCAAGGGCACGTATGTACGCACGCTGATCGAGGACCTGGCGCGAAGCGTCGGCTCCTTGGCGTTGGTGGAGACTCTGACCCGGACGCACGTCGGCCCCTTCGAGGTCGCCGACGCGTGTCGATTGATCTCGGCGCCCTGCTTCGAGCGCGAGGGACTCCTCTCCCGCGCCATCGACATGAATACCGCGCTCGGTCACCTGCGCGCGGCCAAGGTGGAGAGCTCGTGGATCCGGCGCGTGCGTCAAGGCGGGCTCCCGCCGCGCTCGGCCCTTCGCTTCGATTACGTTCCGCGGCAGGGTGAGCGGATCCGCTTGATCGGCCCCGAAGGCGAGCTCCTCGCCATCGCGCGTTGGGACTTGATGCCCGGGCCGGCCGATCTGCCGATCGAGGCGGCCTTGAGCCTCGAGCTCGAGCGCGTGATCTAGCGTGAGCACGGCGCGCCCGATGGTGCCGTTGCTCGAAGGCCCGATGGTCGCGACGATCGGGGTGTTCGACGGCGTGCATCGCGGGCATCGTCGGCTGATCGAGCAGGTTCGCGCGCGAGCCGGCGAGCTCTCCGCGCGCTCGTTGGTGCTGAGCTTCGATCCGCACCCGATCGAGGTGCTCGCCCCAGCCATACCGGCCCGCCGTCTGACTACCGGCAAGCGAAAGCGCCGGCTCTTCGCGGAGTGCGGGCTCGACGTCGCCTGGCTGCTTCCCTTCTCCCGCGCGCTGGCCGACTTAGAGCCGGAGGAGTTCATCGCGTTCGTGCTGGCGCGGGTCGAGATCCGAGAGCTCTGGGTAGGCCCCGACTTTCACTTCGGCAAGGCGCGGCGCGGCGATGGTCCACTCCTCGAGCGCATCGGGCCCGGGCGCGGGTTCCGGACTCGCTACTTCCCTCCGGTCGAGGATGCCGGTACGACCATCAGCAGCACTCAGATCCGTGAGCTGCTGATCGCGGGGGAGGTCGAGCGCGCGGCAGAGCTCTTGGGTCATTCCTTCGTCCTCGAGTCGGAGGTCGTTCGAGGCAGGGGCGAGGGAGCCAAGCTCCTGGTCGCCACCGCGAATCTGCTGCCCGCGCGAAATCTATGCGTCCCCGGCCGAGGAGTCTACGCCGGCTGGGCCGAGATCGATGGGCGGCTCCATCCGGCGGCGATCAACGTCGGACGCCGTCCTACCTTGACCGCGGACCTCGAGGACACGGTCGAGGTCCACGTGATCGAATGGTTCGGTGATCTGCGGGGCAAGCTCCTGCCTGTCCATTTTGGTTGTCGCCTACGTGAGGAGCGTCGCTTTTCCGGCCTGGAGGCCCTGCGCGCGGCGGTTGCCGTTGACATCGAGCAGGCACGAGCCTGGTTGGCCAACCGCGAGCCGCGGATCGCCCCGCCCCTCCGTCCCTGAAGAGGGAGCGCTTCCTGGAGGCGCCAGTAGAAATCGCGCTCGAAGCGCTCGAACTCCGACGAAGGAATGCGTTGAAAGCGATGTGGGGCGAGAAGTAGTATGGCCCGATTCTGGTAGGGGTAAGACATTCGGGGTGATGAGGTCTGCGCCGGCGTAACAGCCGATGGCAACGCGCAGGCCCCGCGCCCTGCCGGTCGGGCGGGCCGACCGCGTCATGAGTGGAGGAGTTTGATGCCACTGTCCAAGGAAGAGAAGCAAGAGATCATCGGCAAGTACAAGCTGCATGATCTCGACTCCGGCTCACCGGAGGTGCAGATCGCGCTCCTGACGGAGAAGATCCGACACCTGACCGAGCACTTCAGGAAGCACGCGACCGATCACCATTCGCGGCGAGGATTGCTCCGCATGGTGGGGCGCCGCCGCAAGCTGCTCGAGTATTTGAAGAACACCAAGCTCGAGAGCTATCGGAATCTGGTCAAGGAGCTGGGATTGCGCAGGTAAAGACAGGGCGAGTAGGGATCGGGTTCGGTATCGACCGGAACACCTACACCCTCGTCCACGACCCATCCGCTCCGACGTGCGCTGAGCCTCGAGGTTCGAGCTCAGCGCTGGACTACTCCGCGTGCGAGGGCTCGCGTCGAAGCGGTTCTATGAACCTCGACGCCCGCGGAATGTCCTTCCTCTCCGCGCTGGGGCCGAGGTCCTCGCTCATGCAGGAATGGGCCGGCCCCGATGGAAGTTTTCCGCGAAGCAGTGAAGCGCGGGGACTCCGCACCCGCTCATGCGGGCTTGCCGGCGAAACAGGAGAAAAAATGCAAAAGGTTCAGCTAGAACTTGGAGGCCGCACCCTCGTCCTCGAGACCGGCCGCCTGGCCAAGCAGGCGTCGGGCGCGTGCCTCATCAGCTTCGGGGACACCGTGGTGCTGGCGACCGCGGTGATCGGTCGCACCGAGATCGACCGCGACTTCCTCCCGCTCACCGTCGACTATCGAGAGAAGACCTACGCGGCGGGCCGCATCCCCGGCGGCTTCTTCAAGCGCGAGGGCCGTCCGACCGAGAAGGAGATCCTCTCCTCACGGCTCATCGATCGCTCGATTCGCCCCTTCTTCGAGAAGAGCAACCGCTACGAGATTCAGATCCAGGCGGACGTGCTCTCGAGCGATCAGGAGAACGACTCCGACGTTCTCGGGCTTGTCGCCACGTCGATGGCGGTCTGCCTCTCGGACATGCCCTTCCCGGTGCCGATCTCGGCGGTGCGAGTCGGCATGGTCGGCGGCGACCTCATGGTCAATCCGACCACGAGCGAGCTCGAGGAGAGCCGCGTCAACATCATCGTCGCGGGCACCGAGGACTCGATCGTGATGGTCGAGGGCGAGGCGCGCGAGATCAGCGAGACGCAGTTCCTGGAGATCATCAAATTCGCGCATGAACACATCAAGGCGCTTTGCGGACTGCAGGCACAGCTGCTGGCCGTGGCGGGGCGTCAAAAGCGGACCCTTCCGGTGCGCGAGATCGATCCCGCGCTCAAGGAGACGGTGACGAGCGCGGTGCGCGCCAAGGTCGAGCAGGTCGTCCGCATCCCGGACAAGATGGACCGCGAGCGTTCGATGGACGAGGTTCGGGTGAACGCGATCGCGCAGTTCGCTCCGGCCGGCGCCGCGGACACGACGCCCGACAAGGTGAAGGCGGTCGGCAAGGTCGTCGACAAGCTCGAGAGCGAGATTCTTCGGAAGATGGTTCTGACCGAGGGCCTGCGCGCCGATGGCCGGAAGCCCGACCAGATCCGGCCGATCACCTGCGATGTCGGCGTCCTGCCGCGCACGCACGGAAGCGCTCTGTTCACGCGTGGTCAGACGCAAGCGCTGGTCGTCGCGACGCTCGGCACCTCGGTCGATGAGCAGCGGATCGAGGAGCTGACCGGTCAGTCGTGGAAGACCTTCATGCTCCACTACAACTTCCCGCCCTTCTCGGTCGGCGAGACGCGGCCTAACCGCGGACCCGGACGTCGCGAGATCGGCCACGGCGCTCTGGCAGAGCGAGCCCTCTCCGCCGTCGTGCCCTCGAACGAGCGCTTTCCCTACACGATCCGAATCGTGTCGGACATCCTCGAGTCGAACGGCTCCTCGTCGATGGCTTCGGTCTGCGGCGGCAGCCTGGCGATGATGGATGCCGGCGTGCCGATCAAGTCGCCGGTCGCGGGAATCGCGATGGGATTGGTGAAGGACGGCGATCAGGTCGCGATCCTCTCCGACATCATGGGGATCGAGGATCACCTCGGCGACATGGACTTCAAGGTGGCGGGCACGGCCGAGGGCATCAACGCCATCCAGATGGACATCAAGATCAAGGGCCTCGACTTCGGGATCCTCTCGCGCGCGCTCGAGCAGGCGCGGCAGGGGCGGCTCCACATCTTGGGCATCATGAATCAAACGCTGGCCGAGTCGCGTCGCGAGATCTCGGTCTACGCGCCGCGCATCATCGTAATCAAGATCAACCCGGACAAGATCCGCGACGTGATCGGCCCGGGCGGCAAGATGATCAAGAAGATCTGCGAGGAGACGGGCGCTCAGATCGACGTCGAGGACGACGGCACCGTCAAGGTGGCGTGCGTCGACTCCGAGATGGCGCACCGCGCGGTCGACATCATCCGCGCGCTGACCGAGGATCCGGAGATCGGCCGCGTCTATCGCGGAAAGGTGAAGCGCATCGTCAACTTCGGCGCCTTCGTCGAGATCCTCCCGGGCCGTGACGGCCTGGTGCACATCTCGGAGCTCGAGAACCACCGCGTGGCTCGCGTCGAGGACATCCTCGCCGAGGGCGACGTCGTGATGGTGAAGGTGATCGGCGTCGACGAAGAGGGCAAGATTCGCCTCTCCCGGAAAGCGGTCCTGCAAGAGGCCGAGTAGGCGGAAGCGCTACAGTAACGAAGCGCGAGACGGACCGGGGGATCCTCCGGTCCGTGTCATTTCCGCCGAGTCCTCCTTCGAGGCGAGGGATCGTTGAAGTTTCTACGCGAAGTTCGTCACGCCATCGTCGAGCCGACCATCCACCGCGAGGTCCTGCCCGGCGGCGTCCTCTTGCTGGCGGAGCCGGTGGAGGCGGTGCCCTCCCTCGCACTCGGCTTCTGGTTCCGCAGCGGATCACGTCACGAGGCCGCGGGCGAATCGGGCCTGGCGCACTTCATCGAGCACATGGTCTTCAAGGGCTCGCGCCGCCACTCCGCCTATCAGCTCGCGCAGAAGATGGAGGCGTTGGGCGGACAGATCGACGCCTTCACCACCAAGGAGACCACCTGCTACTACGCGCGGGTGTTCGAAGGCCACCATCGCCAGACGATCGAGATCCTGGCCGAGCTCGTGGGCGAGCCGCGCTTCGATCCCGAGATGGTCGAACGAGAGCGTCAGGTGGTCGAGGAAGAGATCCAGAGCTACGAGGACAACCCGGAAGAGAAGGTGCAGGATCTCGCGGCCGAGCTGCTCTACGGGGCCACTCATCCGCTCGGACGACCGATCCTCGGTACGGAGGAGACGCTGGGCGAGATCGGCGCACGATCGCTGCGTCGATTTCATCGCGCGCACTACACCCGGCCTAACCTGATCGTGACCGCGGCGGGGAAGTTCGACCTCGCGCGACTCAGAGCCGAGCTGATCGAGAAGATCAAGCTGCCGTCGACCAAGGCGCCGGTCCTGCGCGCGCGACTCACGCCGACACGTCCCTCCGAGCGGCATGAGGAGCGCGATCTCCAGCAAGCGTCTCTCTGCCTCGTGCGTCGCGGTCCGTCGGCGCGCGACGCCGATCGTCACACCCACGCCGTGCTCAACACGATCTTGGGCGCCGGCATGAGCTCTCGCCTCTTTCAGAAGATCCGCGAAGATGAAGGGTTGGCCTACTCGGTCTACTCCTTCAGCGATCCCTTCCGCGACACCGGGATCTTCGGCGTGATTCTGGGCTGCCATCCGAGCAAGCTCGAGCGCGCGTTCTCGCTCGTCTGTCGTGAGCTCGCGCGCATCAAGCGAAGCGGCATCAAGCGGTGGGAGCTCGAGAGCGCGCGCGCGCAGCTGCTGACCGGACTCTTCTTGTCCTATGAGAGTATGTACGACAGAATCAGCCGCCTAGCGCACAACGAGCTTCACTTCGGGCGACAGCTTCCCATCCAAGATGGCGTCGATGGAATCGCCGAGGTGGACGAAGCTGAGGTGCTGAAGGCGGCGAAGGAGCTCCTTGATCCGTCGAGCTTCTCTCTCGTGACGCTGGGTCCCGCGGGTGCGCGGCCGAAGCTCGCGGGGCTCGACTTCTAGCTCACCGGACGTCCATCGGGAGGTTTCGTGGACCAGTCTGTCGACAGTCCCGCCGCCACCGTTCTCTGCCAAGCATGCCATCCCCGCGCCCTGCTGCCACGGCGCATGACCGTGGGCGCGAGCGGTCACGATCTCGCCGCATGCCTCGATGAAGAGATCGTCCTCGAGCCCGGTGAGCGGCGCGCCGTCCCGACCGGCCTGATCCTCGCGATTCCGCTGGGCTACGAAGGGGTGCTTCGTCCGCGCAGCGGGCTCGCGCTCAAGCAGGGGGTGACGCTGCTCAACAGCCCCGGCACGATCGACTCGGACTATCGTGGCGAGGTGAAGGTCATCCTCATCAATCTAGGGCAGGAGCCGGCGCGGATCGCGCACGGCGATCGGATCGCGCAGCTCGTGATTCAATCGGTGCCCGCCTTCTCGCTCGCGTGGGGAGAGATCAACGATCAGACCGCGCGTGGCGAAGGTGGTTTCGGACATACCGGAGTCGCTTCGCTCGCCGATTCGGCGCGAGGAGAGCAGTAGCTTGCGCTTTCCGATCGGCCTCGTCCTGCCGGCGCCGCTTCGCGCCGCGTTCGCCGCGATGGTCGTGCTCGGCGTCGCCTTCGGGCTCGCCTCCTCCGCCTTGCCCGAGGGAATGTCGGTGGCGGTCGACAGCAGCGGGATCGCGTCCCCTGCCATCGACTCGATCGCGACGGGGGACCCGAACGCGCCGGGCCGCCACTCCTCGATCTTGATCGGGGAGCAGCTCGTCTTCTCGGTGCGATACGGGAAGATCCCCGCGGGAGAGGCGACCCTCTCGATCGTGGACCAGAACTTCGTCGACGGTCATCCCTGCCTTCACGTCGTTTCGACCGCGCGCTCGTCCTCCGTCTTCGACAAGGTCTACCCTGTGCGCGATCGCTACGAAAGCTACATGGACGTCGACTCGCTCTATAGCCGGCACTTCGAGAAGCATCTCCGCGAGGGGAGATACAAAGCCGACCAGGTCGTGCGGATGGATCAGGAAGCGGGACGCGCGCGCTATCACGATGGGCGCGAGTTCGAGATCCCGCACGGCACCTTCGACGTGCTCAGCGCCTTCTATCGCGTGCGCACGATGGAGCTGAAGGAGGGGAGCGAGTTCTTCCTCGACAGCCACGCCGATCGAAAGAACTACCCGATGAAGGTGAGCGTGATCGGGAAGGAGCGCGTGGAGACCCCGGTCGGCACCTTCGACTGCTTCGTGCTCGAGCCTCGTCTGCGCAGCGGCGCGTTCTTCAAGGGAGAGGGGAAGCTGACCATCTGGCTGACCGACGACGAGCGCCGCATCCCGGTGCAGATGAAGAGCAAGATTCCGATCGGTTCGATCTCGGTCGTGCTCACGTCGATGACGCGACCCGATGCGCCGCCGAGCTCCGGTGAGGCGGGCGGCCAGTGACGCGATCGCGCGCACGCTCTCGGAGGTTCGATGTCGCGCTATGAGGAGGTCGACCTAGGCCGCATCCGGAGCTATCCGGTCGACACGCGCGAGAGCAAGGTGGCCGAGGCGCAGCTCTACATTCCTCCGGCCGACCTCGACTCCTTCACTCAGTTCTGGGATGCCCTGCCCGACGTGCTCGCGGTCCGCGACCTCAAGGACCTGGTCGCGCGGATGGGCTCAGCGCGGGCGAGGGGGGCAGGACGCTTGGCGATGGCGGGCGCGCATGTGATCAAGACCGGCCTCGCGCCCGGGCTGATTCGAATGATGGAAGACGGTTGGATCACCACGCTCGCGCTCAACGGCGCCGGGGCGATTCATGATCTGGAGATGGCCTTCTTTGGGCGCACCTCCGAGGACGTCGCGGTCGAGCTTCCCGAGGGCCGCTTCGGCATGGCGCGGGAGACCTCGGAGTGGCTCAATCGTTGGACCACGGAGGCCGCCGAGCGGGGAGAGGGCCTGGGTGAAGGCCTGGGCCGCGCGTTCCTGGAGCACGGCGCCCCGAACGTGGCCCGAAGCGTCCTCGCCTCGGCCTACCGCCTCGGGGTTCCCGCCACCATTCACCTCTCCATCGGGACCGACATCAACCAGCAGCACCCGAGCTTCTCCGGGGGCGCGGCGGGTGAGGCGAGCGCGCGCGACTTCCGGATCCTGGCGCGGCAGGTGGCGACCCTCGACCACGGCGTGGCTCTCAATCTCGGGTCGGCCGTGCTCCTGCCCGAGGTCTTCCTGAAGGCGATCTCGGTCGCGATCAACCTCGGGAGCCGGTTCAGCGATCTGACCACCGCGGTCTTCGACTTCCAGCGGCACTATCGGCCGACGCAGAACGTGGTCGACCGGCCGACCCGAACCGGCGGGCGCGGCTATTACCTGATTGGCCACCACGAGCTGTTGCTGCCCCTCTTCATCCAGGCGGTCCTGCGTCAGCGGGCCCCTTCGGCACGTCCGGAACCTCAAGGCGACACCGGAACGGTCCGATGATCTAGGCGATGACCGGTTTGGGATTGGTTGACGTCTCGGCGCGGGCTTTGCTAGCGTGGCTCGAACGAGTGGTCCCCCACGTCCTAAGCCGAGTCCGTGCGATTCAGGGTAGATAACCAGCACAGGAATTACGAAAGCATGGCCCGTTCCAAGGATGGGAGGCGCCGCCGGGGGAACCCATTCCCCTCGGTTTTCGCGTGGGGACGCGAATCCGCGAACGGCGCGTGGACCGCATCGGTACGGATGGGCTCGTCGATCGCGGAACTCCTTGCCGCACACGGGCGCCGCTCATCGTTCCTCATCGAATCCGCCGTGCGTCGACCGCTGCTCGGACTTCTCGCCGTTCTTTCGCTTCTCTGCATGATCTCGGCCGCGGTGGCGCAGGATTCGCCCGAGCCGAAGCGTGATTTTCCGCCGCTGGAGGGGCCGCACCCGACGCGTCCCGCTCCCCCCGACCGAATTCCGACGCCCGAGATCCCGAGCCCGACGACCCCCGGGGCTCCCGCCGACACGACGTCGCGTTACCTGATCGGCGCGGGGGACGAGCTGACCGTCACCGTCATAGGACAGCCCGAGCTCTCGCGCGTGGTGCGGGTGCTGCCCGATGGCTCGATCACCTATCCCGGGGTCGAGGGAACGCTGTTCGTGATGGGAAAGACCGCCGACGCCGCCGGCCTGGAGCTCAAGGAGAAGCTGGGGCGGATCCTTCGCTATCCCGACCTTCAGCTGATGATCACCGCCTTCGGACCGCAGCGTTTCTATGTCATGGGCGAGGTCGAGATCCCCGGCGACCACGAGTGGGTCAAGGGACAGACCGTGCTGCAAGCGGTGGCTCAGGCCGGCGGGTTTCGAAACACCGGCAAGCGGAACAACGTGATCGTCGTCCGGCGAACGGGACCGGACAGCGCCGACATCTACCAGCTCGATCTCCGGAAGGCGCTTCAGCTCGACGGCGGCGCGGCGGACATGCCGCTCCGACCTTTCGACATCGTTTACGTGCCCAAGACCTTTGTTGCGAACCTCAACGTCTTCGTCGATCAGTGGATGCGTCAGAACATCGCGCCCTTCACCCTCTATCTCGAGGGATGGACCGCATTCCACGTGAACTCGACCCGCACCATCATCCGGTAGGAGCCAATGGACGGCGCCGCACTTTCACGCGAATCTGATGCCCCGCGCGAGGCGAGCCTCCGCGATTTCGCCGCGGTGCTTTTCCGTCGCGCCTGGGTGGTCATCGCCGCATTCCTCGCCGGGCTCGGCGTGGTCGCCGCGCTCAACGCGACGCGCCCGGTCCTCTACGAATCGACCTCGCGCGTGCTCGTGTCGCGCGGGCAGCAGGAGAGCGCCTACACCTCGCGGATCAAGCCGCTGCTCTCCTGGGAAGAAGAGCTCAACTCCGAGATGGAGACCGTGACCAGCGGGCACATCCTGGAGCTGGCGCAGAAGCTGCTCGAGGGCAGCCACGCGGTCGGCTCGGACGGAAAGCCGGTGGAGCTCGAGCCGGCGCGCGTCCACGCCACCATCAACGGCAAGTCGAGCGTGATCTACATCAGCTATCAGGACCACGATCCCGGCGCCGCCCGCGAGGGCTGCCGCGCGATCGCGCAGGCTTACGCCGACTTTCGGCAGCAAGTGCGCGCCGTGCCCGAGGTCGACAAGTTCTTCCGCGAGGAGATCGAGGACCTGCGGCTGCAGCTCGATGATTGGGCGCAGAAGCGCGCCGACTTCATGGGCGAAGAGGACGTGGTGCGGATCTCCGAGGAGCGGTCGAACCTCCTCATCGTTCGCCAGCAGACGGAACTGAAGCTCAACGAGGTGCGAGCCGACCTGGCCGAGGACGAGGCGAAGGTCGAGGTGCTGCGCACGCGGATCCGAAACGCCGGCAAGGGGGACTTCGAGGTCTATCCCTTCTCCGAGGCGGACAATGAGGACGATCAGTCGATCGTCGAGGTGAAGCGGCAACTGATCCAGGAGCGCACCGCGTACTACGCCGCTTCCGCCACCTTCACCGACGAGCATCCCGAGGTGCTTTCGCACAAGACGCGCATGTCCGAGCTCGAGTCGGAGCTCGAGCGCGAGGTCCAGAGCTACCTCAAGCATCTCGAGTCGAAGGTGGAGGTGAAGAAGGCGCGCGAAGAGGCGCTGCTCGGCACCCTCCACTACGTCGACTCGGAGCTGTCCGGCTTCCCCTCCAAGGAGGCGAGGCTCGATTCGTACGACCGCGTGATCGAGTCGCTCGAGGCCGATTACAAGGCGCTCGTCGAAAAGCAGATTCAGGCCAAGATCGAGCGCACCGGCACCTCCGACTACAACGTGCTCGTGCTGCAGCCCGCGGCCAAGGCCATCGCCCTTCGGACCAACGACATCGTGCGCCTGGCTCTGATCCCCCTCCTCTCGCTCCTGGTCGGGGTGGCGCTCGCCTTCCTCTTCGATGGATTGGATCACTCGGTCAAGGACGCGACGGAGGTGGAGACCCACCTCAGGTTGCCGGTCCTCGGTTCGATCGGGCGCTTGCGCTAGTCCTGGGAGGAGGTCGCGATGTACGAGGCGTACTACGGACTGAAGGAATCGCCCTTTTCGATCACGCCGGATCCGCGGTTCCTCTTCCTGACCCGCAGTCATCGCGACGCGCTCGCCTACCTGCACTACGGCATCGAGCAGCGAAAGGGCTTCCTCGCCTTGACCGGAGAGGTCGGCACGGGGAAGACGCTCCTCATTCGCACGCTGCTCGGACAGCTCCCCCAGGAGGTGGAGACCGCGATCGTGATGAACGCTCGCCTCACCTTCAAGCAGCTCCTCTATCTGGCGCTCCTCGACTTCAACGTGCAGCCGCCGGGCCGCTCGAAGGTCGATCTCCTGCTCGCGCTCCAGCAGTTCCTGCTGCGGATGCGGGATAAGCAGGGAAACGCGGTCCTGATCATCGACGAAGCGCAGAATCTCTCGGAGGAGAGCCTGGAGGAATTCCGGCTGCTGTCCAACTTCGAGACCGCGAGCACGAAGCTCATCCAGATCGTGCTGGTCGGGCAGCCGGAGCTGCGCTCGCTCTTGAACCGGCACTCGCTGCGGCAGCTTCGTCAGCGCATTCCCGGCGTGTACGACCTCTCGCGCCTGCCGGCCGAGGCGATCCGCGAGTACGTCGACTTCCGCATCTCGGTCGCGAGCCAGGGCAAGGTGAGCGGGCTCTTCGACACGGGCGGTTTGGAGGAGGTCGCGCGCCAATCGGCCGGGCTACCGCGTCTGGTCAACCAGATCTGTGATCGCGCGCTCCTGGTCGGCTACGTCAAGGGAACGGATCGCGTCACGGCGGAGCATGTTCGCGAGGCGGCGCGCGAGCTCGACTGGGTGACCGAAGGCGCGCCTTCCGCTTCGTTCTATCGGAGCCCCTCATGAGCAACATCTACGACGCGTTGGAGAAGAGCGGGGAAGGCGGCAAGCGCCAGGTGGGGGACCCGCTCGAGCCCTTGACCCCTCGCGGTAGCCGTGGTGCGGCCTTGCCGCGTCCGGTCGGCGGAAAGCGCGAGATCGAGCTCGAAGGGCTCCGTCAGCGGGTGCTCCTCTCGCTCGATCTGTCGCGTCCTTGCACGATCACATTCTCGGGCGCGGTGCCGGGCGAAGGCGCGAGCACCCTGGCGCTCCTCTTCGCTCGCGAGGTGGCGCAATGGGAGCAGCGGCCGGTGCTGCTCATCGACGCCGATCTGGGCGGCTTTCCGAAGAGCCTGAGCGGGGCGCTCAAGCAGGCGGCCGACGGGCCTGGGCTGGCCGAGGTGCTGGACGGCAGCGCGAGGCTCGACGAAGCGGTCCGTCAGACCGAGCAGCCCTTCCTCCACTTCCTGCCCAAGGGAACGAGCACGGCCTCGCCCCTGGACATCGTCTCCGCCGACCGCTTGAAGCCTTTGCGGGCCGAGCTGGAGCGTCACTACGCCTTCACCGTGATCGACGCTTCGCCCATCCTGCTGGCGCCCGAGACGAGCGCGCTGGCGGCCACGACCGACGGCATTGTGCTGGTGGTTCGGGCGCACCGTACGCGCCGGGAGATCGTGCAGAAGGCGATCAAGCAGTTGAACCAGGCGCGGGCCAAGACGCTCGGCGTGGTGCTGAACGGCCGTCGCTACCCCATTCCCGGTTTCATCTACCGCCGGCTCTAGGCGGCTGTGCCCGCGCCTTCCGACACCGCGTGGCAGGACGACCCGCGCCCCCTCTCTCCGTTCGCATGGGTCGACCTTCGTTGTCGTGTCGCGCTTCGTTCGGTGACGGAGCAACTCTGGAACTCGCTCGAGCCGTTCCGGCCTCGCTTGATCTTCTTGGGAGGCAGCGCGTCCTTGGGTGAAGCGATCGGGTGGGAGGAGGAAGCGATCGTCCTCTCGGACCTCGACCTCGGCGTGGTCACCGAAC
>CAZZAH010000001.1:52702-63840 GCA_964652115.1 uncultured bacterium
CCTACGAGGCGTTTCGCCTCGCGGGGAATCGGGCGCTCGAGCTTTGGCGCGCGGGCTCGGAGAGGGAGCGCGTCGGCGAGATCGACGCCGCGAGCGCCACCCTCCCGCGCGCGCGATGGGAGCACGCGCTGGCCAAGGCGGCGACCGGGCTTTGGACGAGCTGGCTCGTCCTGCGCGGCGCGTACGTGAGCGGCCTCGGCGCCCGACTCTCGCTCCTGGACCCGGCCGACGGTCCCCAGTCGACCAAGCTCGACTCCGCAAGCGGGGTCGCGAGGGCGAGCGATCGTCGACCGACCGTGACAGGCTCGCGCCTCGACCCGCCGCTCGAGATTCGCGCAGCCGCCACGGCGTATCGTGCCTACTTCTCTCGTCCGTCGGAGGCCAACCTGCCTGCCCGCGGGATCGATCTCTATCGCCTTGCCTTGCCCAAGCTCCTGGCCGAAGCTCACGACTTTCCGCTCGAGCGGGTAGTGTTGCGCGAGCCGCTCACCCTGCGGAATCAGCTCAGAAGCTGGCGCCGGGAGAGCGGACGAAGGTCGATCGGGCGAGAGCTCCTGTCGGCGGCGCTGGCCGGCGATCCCGTCGGAACGTGGGAGACGCGGCGCTTGGCGCTCGCGCTTCGCTACTGGCTCGAGACCGACTCGAGCGAGGCGTGGCGAGCCGCCTGCCGGCGCTGGATCGGCCGCGATCTGCGGCACGAGCTGAGGTCGATCTCTCGGCTCGAGGAGTCGTAGCGAATGAGGTGCCGTTGACCGATCGGCTCGTGATGGTCTTCCTGATCGACGCGCTCGGCTTCGAGCAGGCGGGCGCGCCCGGATTCCTCTCCGTGCTCGATCGGCCGCGCTCGCCGGTGAGGAGCGTCCTCGGTTACTCGAGCGCGGCGCTGCCCACGCTCCTCTCCGGGCTCTATCCGGAGGAGCACGGCATGCTCTCGATGTATCGACGCGGCGGATCCGATGGCGTCTTCAAGCAGCTCGACTGGTGGCTGCGGCCGTTGGCGTCGATGACGAAGCGACAGTGGACGCTGAGGAGATGGGCCGCGCGCGCGGTCGAGCAGAGCGGCGTCACCGGCTACTTCTCCCTCTACGACGTGCCGCTCTCGCTGCTCTCCTCCTTCGATCTTTGCCAGCGGAAGGACATTTTCGCGCCGGGCGCGTTCGGCCGGCATCGTGGGCTGGCCGACCTCATGCCGCGCGATGCGCGCATCTGGAGCTGGCGCGTGCGCGAGGCCGACGCCTTGGCCGAGCTCGGGACCGAGCTCGACCGCGGCACGGCGCGTTTCCTCTTCCTCTACTCGGCCGAGCTCGATTCGACCATGCACTCGCACGGCCCGCGGAGCGAGGCGACGTCGGCGCTGCTCGCGCGATACGATCGCGTGCTGACCGACCTGATCGAAAAGGCCAAGCGACGGTATCGCGAGGTGCGCGTCTTCGCCTTCGGCGACCACGGCATGGCCGCGGTCACGGGAACGCACGATCTCTGGACGCCGCTTCGGCGCTTAGGTCTCGCGGTCCCGCGCGAACTCCTCTTCTTCCTCGACAGCACGATGGCGCGCTTCTGGTATGGAACGAAGGAGGCGCGTCGGAAAGTGGAGGCTCTGCTCCAGTCGCTCGACTACGGTCGAGTCATCCCGGAGGATGAGCTGCGGGCGCTTCGTGCCGACTTCCCGCGCGCGGAATACGGCCAGTCGATCTTTCTGCTGAAGGAGGGGGAGATCCTCGTTCCGTCCTACATGTCGAGCGGACCGGTGCAGGGGATGCACGGCTATCACCCCGACGATCCGAGCATGTACACGACGCTCCTGACCAATGCCGAGGTCGAGTGCCCGGCCGACCTGGTCGGAATCCACCGTATCCTGCGCGCGGAGATCGAAGCGCTGGGGAACGCGGCGTGAAGACGAAGCTCCTGATCGGCTCGCTCCTCAGCGTCTTCTTCCTCTGGCTCGCCTTTCGGAACGCGCACCTCGAAGAGGTGCTGAAGGCGCTGGCCACGGTTCGGGTCGACCTCGTTCTTCTCACCGTGCTCTTCACCTTGGCGGCCTACTTCCTGCGCGCGTGGCGATGGCACTTCCTGCTCCTCCGCGTGAAGCGGATCGGGATCAAGCCGCTTTGGAACGCGACCATGATCGGCTTCATGGGAAACAACCTCTTCCCGGCGCGTCTGGGCGAGCTCTGGCGCGCGTATCTGGTGGGGAAGAGCGCCGGCATCAGTCGAAGCAGCGCCCTGGCTTCGATCGTGATCGAGCGGCTCTTCGACACCTTCGTGCTGCTTTGCCTCTTCGGCGGCGTGCTCGCCTCGCATCGCCTGCCGGAGAAGGTGCGCGGCTGGGGCCTCTACCTCATCTGGGTGTCGGCGCCGATCTACGCGCTCCTGATTCTGCTGCGTCTCCGGCCGTCGCTCTTCTACGGAGCGGTCGAGCGATTCGCCCCAAAGCGGCTGCGCCCGCGCGCGAAGGAGATCGTGCAGAACTTCCGTGAGGGGTTGGGCGTGCTCGGACATCCGTCCGCGATGCTCTGGTCGCTCGTGCTCTCGGCCGCGATGTGGGGCGCGCTCGTGGCGGTGGTCGCGCTTTGCTTCGCCTCGCTTCGGCTGGAGCTGCCGACCGAGGCGGGGGTCGTCGTGCTGGTGGTGATGGCGATCGGAACGATGGTGCCTTCCGCGCCCGGCTTCGTCGGCACGCTGCAGTACGCCGGCACCTTGGCGCTCAAGCCCTACGGCGTCGATCCTTCGCTCGCGCTTACCTTCACCTTGGTCTACCACGCCAGCCAGTGGGTTCCGACGACCCTGGTCGGGATGCTCTGCTTCGCCGGCCAGCACCTGAGCCTGAAAGAGGTACCGGGTATCTCGCCCTCGGGACCGGCGGCGGATGGGTCGATAACTCCGGTGGACCCGAAGGCCGGCACGAGCGACACCAAGGAGGAGATCGGAAGGTGAGGACGGGAAGTCCCAGGCGCATCCAGTACTCGCGCCCCTTCTCCGAGCTCCTCGTCAGCTCGTGGTTTCTCGTGCCGCTCGCGCTCCTCCTCGGGGCTTTCGTCGCGACGCAGTTCTTCTCGCTCACGCCGCGCTACGTCAAGCTTCTGGTCGGGCTTCTCTTCTTGTTGGCGGTCGTGCGGCTGCCGATGCACCGCTCGCTCGCGGTCTTCTGCGTCATCTTCTGCGCGCCGACATTTATCTTTCTCGCAGACACGAACATCCTCTTCCTCGGCGTGATCTCGATCTACTGGGTCGCGCAGATGGGGTTGGGCCATGCGCCGAGGCCGGTGCGAACTCCCATCGATTGGGCGGTGTGGGCGTATCTCGGCATCCACGCCCTCTCCTTCATCAACGTGGACACGCCGTCGGGAGTGCTGAACGGCGTCAAGGTGATGCTCTTCCTGGTCGCGGGCGTGCTCTTCTTCGTCCTGCTGGTGAACGGAATCAAGACGGAGGCGCAGCTCGCCACCGTCTTTCGAGCGTTGTCGATCACGAGCGCCTTCGTGTTCCTGACCGCGCTGGTCGAGTTCTTCGGCAAGGGCTATCGGCTCGTGCCCGAGTGGTTCCTCTATCGAGGCGGGCAGAGCCCGGTGACGTTGGGCCGAATCGGCGGCATCTTCGGCTTCCACGGCCTCCTCTCCGACTACAGCGCGATGATGTTCTACCTCCACCTGACGCAGGGGCTGCGCGCGCAGAGGCGCCGGGACAAGATCTGGTACTTCACCCTCACCGCGCTCTGCCCGATCATGATCGCGCTCACGGTGAACCGAGGCGGGGCGCTCATCTGGGTGCTCGGTGGCCTCTACTACCTGTGGCTGCGGCGCGGTCGGATCCGATGGGAGCGGATCGCGCTCGTCTTCCCGATCTTCGTGCTGATCAGCATCCCGCTCGAGGTGATCGGGGGAAAGTGGTTCTCCCGCCTCGCGCTCATCACGCGCCTCGCGAACACGCAGTTTCAGCGAGGTATCCCCGACACCCGCATCGTCGCCTGGAACGCGATCCTGCGGCGGATCCCTGAGCATCTGTGGGTGGGCCACGGCCCGTACTACGACTTGCGCGGCGGGACCGGGGCGGTCTACTGGCCGCACAGCGCATATCTCTTCTACTTCTTCACTACCGGATTCGTCGGCTTCCTCATCTTCTGCTGGTTGATCGGAAAGGTGATCTTCCTCAGCCGGCCGCGGGGGAGGGTCGATTTCGAGAAGGGGCCATTCGCCACCGCCGCGGTCGCGGTGGTCCACATCCAGGTGACGATGTTCGCACTGGCGCAGATCCGGGACGAGCACCAGCGCGGCAACGTCTACGTTTACGTGATGTGGCTGCTGTTCGGGCTCGCGGTCGTGGCCGCGAGATTGGCCCGAGAGCAGAGGGAGCGCGCGAGGCAGTGGCAAGAATTTCCCGGATGAGGCCTCCGAGGCCGGATCCCTCGCGGATACCGGACGGGGTTTGCCATCCTGGAAATCCGTGTGCTAGGATTTTTGCGTGTCATCGATCCCCTCGTTCGCGGGCCGATAGGGCGAACAGGCAATGAGTTCTAGAGCCTTCGGGGGAAGGATCGAGCACTTGGTGCAAGGGATCGACGTTGGAGAGCATCTCGAGCAGTACACCCAGGGACCTCCGACCTCGAGCGCGGAGGCTCTGATCGTCCCAGATCCTCCGGACCACACCTCCGGTACGAAGGAGGCCTTGTGCCAGCAGTCCTCGTCGGTTTGAGGCGCGCGAGGTGAGCCCGCGGCGGTCCGGCATTCGCGTGCGTTCCCTGGAGACGGCACCGCCGTTTCTCCGCGAGGGAAGCACCGCGCTCGAGCCGAATCGCATTGCCACCAGTGACCCGTCGTCCGAACGCTCGGAAGAGATGATGGACGGCGCGCCGGCGCACGCGCGTTTTGCCCCCAAGCGCGGAGAGGTCGAGCTTCCCGCGGTCGCGCTCGCGACCGAGCGCGGCTTCTATCAGCGCTACGGCAAGCGGATCTTCGATTCCTGCGCCGCCGCCTTCGCGCTCGTCCTTCTCTCGCCCGTCTTCCTCGTGATCGCGATCGCGATTCGACTCGAGGGCAAGGGTCCGATCTACTACTGCTCCTCCCGAGTCGGGCGCGGCGGGCGGGTGTTCCGCTTCTACAAATTCCGCTCGATGGTGGTGGGCGCCGACACTTACCGGGATCATCTCCTTCATCGGAACGAGGCCGACGGGCCGGTCTTCAAGATCGCCGATGATCCGCGCATCACCCGCGTCGGTCGGTTCCTGCGGCGGAGCAGCCTCGATGAGCTGCCCCAGTTCTGGAACGTGCTTCGCGGTGACATGAGCCTGGTCGGCCCGCGCCCGCCGATTCCCAGCGAGGTCCTGAGCTACGAGCCGTGGCAGGCGCGCCGCCTCTCGGTTCGCCCCGGCATCACCTGTCTTTGGCAGATCAGCGGCCGAAGCCGAATCGGATTCGACGAGTGGATGCGCCTCGACATGGAGTACATCGATCGCCGAAGCTTCCCCCTCGACCTCGCGATCCTGGTTCGCACCCTTCCGGCCGTGATGAGCGGGGAGGGCGCCTACTGATCGGCGGCCTCCGGCCCGCGCCCCGGCGGGCCATTCGCGCTTTCGAACCGAAAGGAGAGGGCATGGCGACCGAGGAGGGGCGAAGCTCGGCCCGCGAGGGTCGGATCTTGCTCGGCCTTTCCCTGCTCGCGGCGGGTCTTCGCTTCTTCCAGATCGCGCGGCAATCGCTCTGGGTCGATGAAGCGTTCAGCGTGAAGTACGCGCAGGTCTTCGGTCCCCTCGGCGCGGACGACCTCCTCGACAACCTCCACGGTCCGCTCCACGCGCTTCTGCTCCACCTCTGGAGCCGAACGCTCGGCACGAGCGAAGCGGCGCTGCGGTCACTCTCCGCGCTCTTCGGCATCGCCACCATTCCGGCGCTGCACTGGGCGGTGAGGCCAAGCCTTGGGCGCGACCGAGCGCTGGTGGCGGCAGCCCTCCTCGCGCTCTCGCCCTTTCACCTCTGGTACTCGCAGGAGATTCGGAACTACGCGCTCCTGATGTTCTTCGTCGTGCTGTCGACCGGCGCGTACCTCCGCGCGAGCACTCCGCGGCAGTTCGGGTGGTTGACCTGCTGGAATCTGCTCGGCTTCCTCAGCAATCTCGCCCACGCCTTCGCGCTTGCCACCCATGGGCTGTGGGAGCTGCTCACGCGCCGGCGTCTTCGCTGGCTCCTCCTCGCCAGCTGGATCGTGACCGCGCTGTGCCTGACGCCGTGGATCGTGCGGTTCTGGGTGCATCACGTCGAGCCGTCGGGCGCGCTGGCGCTCAAGTCGGTGGAGGCGGGCGCGCGGCTTCGCGGCTCGACCACCGCTCCCTTGGCGGGGATTCCGTTCGCCTTCTTCGTCTTCTCCGTCGGCTACTCGCTTGGGCCAAGCTTGCGTGAGCTGCACCAGGGGATCAACGCCGCGCTCTTTCGCCCTCATCTGCTGATGCTCGCTCTGGCGGCGGCCGGCTTCGGCATCACCGCGATCCTCGGGGTGCGCGCGCTCTGGCGGGAGAAGGGTGCGGCGAGGTACTGGCTCCTCTCCGCGGTCTTGCCGATCGCGTTCACCTTCGCGGTGTCGCTCAGGAACCTCAAGGTGTTCAACCCGCGCTATGCCTCGGCCGCGTTTCCCGCCTACATCGCGATTCTGGCCGCGGGTCTGCTCGCGCCTCGCTCGATGCGCGGGCGCGTGGCCCTCGCCGCGTTGATCCTCGCGCCCACCACGGTCAGCCTCGCCCAGTACTTCACCGATCCGCGTTACGCGAAGGACGACGCGCGCGCCGCCGCCGCCTACCTCAAGCAGGCGGCGAAGCCGGGTGACTATCTCTTCGTGGTCGGGACCGACGAGCCCTTCCGCCGCTACCACTGGCGCGAGATTCGGAACATCCCCGAAGGCATCAAGAAGGGGGACGTCGGCTACTGGTGGGACAAGAAGCGCCCGGAGCAATTCGCCCTCTTCGAGCAAGAGGTGTCGCGCTACCACGAGGTCTTCGTCATCTTCTTTCGCGCCGACTTCATCGATCCCACGGGGCAGTGGGCCGAGTGGATTCGCGCGCATCATCCGCCGGCGGAGGTGCGCCGCTTCCCCGGCATCGAGGTTTGGCGCTTCGCGGGGGGCGCCCCATGAGAGCGCGCACGCGGGTCACCTTCTACTCCGACGCGCTCTACTTCGGCGGCGCGGAGATGTACCTGGCGCTCTTGGCGGAGCATCTCGATTCGGACCTTTTCGAGCTGAGCGCCGTCCTGCCGCCGGACGCGGGCGCCGATCGACTGCGTGGTCTGCTCGCTGCGCATGGAGCGACCACGCACACGCTGGCGCGGCCCGGCTTCGCCTTTCTTCGCTCGGTCGCCGGCATGCGTCGCGTTTTTCGCGAGGTGGGAGGAGAGGTGCTCCACATGAATCTGCCGAGCTCCTACGACGCCGGCGTCTCCTCCATCGCGTGGGCGGCGCGCGACGCGGGCTATCGCCGGGTGATCTCGACCGAGCATCTCCCGATGATCGATCGGAAGTATCGCAAGTTTCCGAAGAAGGTCTTCTTCTCGCATTGGGTCGATCGGATCGTGGTCATGACCGAGCAGAACCGGCGCTTCCTCATCGAGCGTCACGGTATGGACGCGGAGAAGATCCGCGTGCTGGAGAACGGGGTCAACGATCCTTCGCCCTTGAGCGCGGCCGAGCGCGCCGAGCTCAGGCTTGCTTGGGGCGTCGCGCCGGATGAGCTCCTCGTCGGCATCGTCGCGTCGCTCGAAACACGCAAGGGGCATCGTGTGCTGCTCGACGCGCTGGTCGAGCTCGATCGCATGGGGGACGCGATCCCCTGGAAGCTGGTCGCGATCGGACAGGGTCCCGATCGTGACGCGCTCGTCGCTCGAACCGAGGCGCTGGGGTTGAGCTCGCGCGTGCGCTGGGTGGGGCCGCGTGATGACGCGGCGCGCGCCATCGGCGCCTTCGACCTCTTCGTTCTCCCATCCTTCATCGAGTCGATGCCGCTCTCCTTGCTCGAGGCGATGGCGGCGCGCGTCCCGACGATCGGAAGCGCGGTCTACGGCATCCCCGAGGTCATCGCCGACGGCGAGACGGGATTGCTGGTGCCGGTGGGCGAAGCGACGGCGTTGGCGCGCGCGCTCCGCGAGCTCCTCCTCGATCCTCAGCGGCGCGCGCGTTTGGGCGAGGCGGGCCGGCGCCGCTTCGACACGCTCTTCCGCGCCGAGCGCATGGCCTCGCGCGTGGCGGCGCTCTACGCGGGCGAGGAGCCCGACGTTGCCGCGGTCGCGGCGCAAGCCTCCGCGCGACCGGGCACCTCGCGGGAGAGCGAACCGCTGAGGGTCTCGGCGCGATGAGGGTCCTTCAGGTCAACAAATTCCACTACGCGAAGGGTGGAGCCGAGCGCACCTACCTCGATCTTTCGCAGGCGCTGCGCGAACGCGGGCACGAGGTGAACCATCTCTCGATGACGCACGAATCGAATCTCGCCGCGCGCCCGGGCGATCACTTCGTGGGAGGCGTCGATTACCGCGGGAAGCTCGGCGCGCTCGAGAAGGTGAGGCACGGCGTGCGCGCGATCTGGAACGCCGAGGCGGCAGGAGCCGCGCGCGCCATGGCGCGAGAAGGCGAGCCACCGGTCGCGCATCTCCACAACATCTACCATCAGCTCTCGCCGTCGATCATCTCCGCCTTCCACGACGAAGGGGTGCCGATGGTGCAGACGCTCCACGACTACAAGCTCGTCTGTCCCGCGTATCTCTTGATGACCGAGGGGGAGATCTGCGAACGCTGCCGCGGCGGCCGCTATCTCGAGGCGGTCCGGCATCGATGCCTCCTCGACTCGCGCGGCGCGAGCCTGATCGGCGCGATCGAGGCCTTCGTCCACGCGGGGCTCCACACTTACGAGAAGGTCGACACCTTCCTCTGCCCCAGCCGCTTCCTGATGGAGAAGCTCGCCTCCTTCGGCATCGCCAGGAAAAGTCTGCTCCACCTGCCGCACTTCGTGCCGATCGAGCGCTACCGCGCGGCGGAGGGGGAAGTGCCCCGGCCGCTCGAGTGCGTCTACGTCGGCCGCCTCTCGCGCGAGAAGGGAGTCGCGACCCTGATCGAGGCGATGGAGAAGCTCCCGCCCGGTCGCCTACGCCTGAACGTCCTGGGCGACGGTCCGCTCCGCGCCACACTTCAGGACAGAGCGTCGCGTCTTACCGGCGACCGCGTCCGCTTTTTGGGCTACATTGCCGGGGAGGCCCTCCACGAAACGATCCGGACGGCGGCCTTTGCGGTCGTGCCCTCGGAATGGTATGAAAACCTTCCCTACGCGGTACTTGAGCCCTTTGCCCTCGGACGGCCGGTGGTCGGCGCGAGGATCGGCGGAATTCCCGAGCTGGTGATCGACGGAATCACCGGACGTCTGCACGAGAGCGGTGATTCCGACTCCTTGGCCCAAGCGCTGCTTTGGATGACCGGTCCGGAAGCCGATCTGGCCCTCATGGGGCGGAGCGCCCGGCGGAAGATAGAAAGCGAGCACGGTCTGGATCTCCACCTCGACCGGCTGCTCTCGATCTACCGTGCCTTGCGCGCGGGGGAAGCGCCCGTCGGGGCGGAGGAGTCGACGGCTTGAAGATCGCCATGGTGGGCCAAAAGGGCATCCCGGCCACCTATGGCGGGATCGAGCGGCACGTCGAGGAAATCGCGACGCGGCTGGTCGAGCGCGGCCATGAGGTCCACGTCTACAGCCGCTTCCACTACTCGCACCAACAGGGCACCTATCGCGGGGTGAAGATCCGGCGCTTGCCGAGCATCAACACCAAGCACCTCGACACCATCACGCACTGCGCGCTCTCGACCTTCGACGCGCTCTTTCGGCGCTACGACATCGTCCACTACCACGCGCTCGGGCCATCCGTCTTCGCGCAGCTGCCGCGAATGGTCGGACCGAAGACGGTGGTGACGGTGCACGGCCTCGATTGGGAGCGCGGCAAGTGGGGCAAGATGGCCGCGTGGTTCTTGAAGCGATGCGAGACCCCGGCGATCCAATTTCCGAACCGCACCATCGTCGTGTCGAAGACGCTGCGCCAGTACTTCCTCGAAAAGCACAACGTCGAGACGGTCTTCATACCCAACGGTGCCAACCCCGGAATCTTCCGCCCGGCGAACAAGCTCAAGAAGTACGGGCTCGACCGGCATCGCTATCTCCTCTACGTCGGCCGCCTGGTGCCCGAGAAGGGATGCCACTACCTGCTCGAGGCGTTCAGCCAGCTCGACACCGACACGCGCCTGGTGATGGCGGGTGGATCGAGCTTCAGCGACGGCTACGTCGACTCGCTGATGCGGATTCGTGACGGCGACGAGCGGGTGAACATGATCGGTTACGTCTACGGCGATCTGCTCGAAGAGCTCTGGTCGAACGCCTATCTCGTGGTGCAGCCCTCGGTGCTCGAAGGGCTCTCGATCTCGCTCATCGAGGCGATCTCGCACGGCAAGTGCGTCCTCGCGAGCGACATTCCGGAGAACCTCGAGGTGGTGGAGGATTGCGCCGTCACCTTCCGGAGCCGCGACGTTCACGATCTGCGGGAGAAGCTGACCCAGCTCCTGGCGCGGCCCGATGTGGTCGAGCAGGTCGCGCAGCGCTGCCGACGTCACGCCGAGCAACACTACTCGTGGAACAAGATCACCGAGGCGACCGAGGCGGTGTACTTGGACCTTCTCGCCGGCGGCGGAGGCGGCGAGCGTGAGGATGTGCTGAGCGCTGGACAGCCGCCGCGGCTCACCGTACTCGAGTCTCCGCAGGAGAGCGAGACGAAGGCGAGTCGGCCGGGAAAGGGACGCCCCTCGAGATAGAGGTTGAAGCGCCGCATCCCGCTCCCAATAATCCCGCGCCATGAGCCTTCACGCGGTCATCCTCGCAGGCGGGCGCGGGGAGAGGTTTTGGCCGCTCAGCCGCCGGGCGCGCCCTAAGCAACTCCTCCCACTGATCAGCGACGTGAGCCTCCTCGAGGGGACCCTCGGACGGATCGCGCTCCGCGTCCCGCGCGAACGTCGTTGGATCGCCGCGGCCGAGGATTTGAAGCCCACGCTCGTGGCGATGCCGCTCGAGCTTCCGCCGGATCAGATCCTGTGGGAGACGGTCGGCCGGAACACCGCGCCTGCCTTGGGCGCCGCGG
>CAZZAH010000002.1:0-25168 GCA_964652115.1 uncultured bacterium
ATGTCACTCCAGAGGCCCGCCCCGGCTCAGCCCGGCCAGCTGTGTCGGCTGATGAGCTGGAAGTCGGAGAGCGGATGGGAGCCCGTGGGTCCGCCGAGCAACGCCGCTTGGCTAACGTTCGAGACGGTTAGCCTTCCACTGGCCTCGATCGAATTGCTGCAATGATCGACTGACCTGCCGCCCTCCGAACCCCCACCGGGGCTCGGGGGGCGCGCCCTTCCCGCCCAAAACCCAGCCGCGATTCCTCTTGAGGCGACTTCGCCCGACGCCGATCTCAGAAGGGCACAGGAGGACGAGTGGCCCGGATCGACGCCATCTTCAAAATGGTCCGCCAGCAGGGGGCCTCGGATTTGCATATCTCATCCGGGGCGCCTCCGATGCTGCGCGTTCATGGCGAGATCCATCCGGTTGATTCGCCGGAGCTGACCGGAGAGCAGGCGCGCCAGCTTCTGCTCGAGATGATGTCCCGCGATCAGCGGGAGGCCTTCGACCGCGATCACGACATCGACTTTGCGTTCGAGGTGCAGGGCGAGGTGCGTGTTCGCTGCAACATCTACGAGCAGCGGCGCGGGATCTCGGGTGCGTTTCGTCTGCTGCCGACGCAGATTTTCACGCTGGAGCAGCTCGGCCTGCCGGACACGGTGCGGAAGTTTGCCGAGTTTCGAAAGGGCCTCGTGGTCGTGACCGGTCCGCCGGGCTCGGGCAAGAGCACCACGCTCGCGGCAATCCTTCAGCACATCAACGAAACGCAGCGGAAGCACATCCTCACGATTGAAGACCCGGTCGAGTATGTGCATCCGAACCTGCGGTGCCTCGTCAACCAGCGCGAGATCGGCCGCCACGCCACGACGTTCACCAGCGCGCTCCGTGCGGCTCTGCGTGAGGATCCCGACATCATCCTGGTGGGCGAGATGCGCGACCTAGAGACGATGCAGCTCGCGATCACCGCGGCCGAAACGGGGCAGCTCGTGCTCGCGACGCTCCACACCGCGAGCGCGGCGCAAACCGTCGACCGCATCATCGATGCCTTCCCGGACGAGAAGCAGGCGCAGATTCGGATCATGCTCTCGGAGTCGCTGCGCGGCGTGGTGGCGCAGCGTTTGGTCAAGAAGGCCGACGGCACCGGACGCATCGCCGCGCTCGAGCTCCTCTTCTGCACCCATGCGATCACCGCCATGATCCGCGACAAGAAGACGTTTCAGATCCCCAGCCTCATGCAGACCGGCAAGAAGGAAGGGATGATGCTCCTCGACACTTGCCTGATGAACTACGTGCGCGACGGCTTGATCGACGCGGAGGAGGCGCTGCGGGCGGCGAACTCCAAGGAAACGTTCCTTCCGCTGCTCGAACGCAACAAGCGGCCTGATGCCGCCTAGCGAGACCTAGGGAGCGCCACGGATGGCACAACCACAGCGAAGCGAGAGGGTGATCGCCGCCCTCGAGGGACGGCTCTCCGCTGTCTCCCTCTTCGACCTCTGTCAGTTCATCATGCTCAATCGGAAGACGGGCAACCTCACCGTCCGCTCCGGCACGCGCAGCGCGTACTTCACCTTCCAGGACGGTCAGATCATGACTGCCTTGGACGACTCGCTTCGCGATGGGGAAGGGGTCGTGCTGCAGGCGGTGCAATGGGTCGACGGGACGTTCGACTTCGCGCCGGGGCCGGTGCCGCCCGATCGAAGGATCGAGGCGTCGACCGAAAACCTCCTCCTCGAAGCGGCGCGGCAGTTGGACGAGCTTCGCGCCGATCCACACATCCTGGCCGAGGAAGAAGGCGGTGGCGAGCCGCGCATCTCGCGCCAGGAGTCGTTCCGCCAAACCCAGGAGAAGGCGGCCGAGCTCTCGGACCTCTTTCGGAACGCGGTCGATTCGGTCAACGCGGAAGCGAGGTCGTTGGGTTGGAAGGAGAATCTGCTGCGCCATCTCTCGGGCGGTGAGGCGGATCGCGCGATCCTGAGCGCGAGCGGCCGAATCTCCCTCGTCAGCGGCGGCGCGGTGAGCGCCTACGAAGGTGGGACCGAAGCGGAGGTCCGCGAGTGGTGGGACGAGCTCTGGCCGCGCGGTGAGATGTCGGCCGCGGTGCGGCAGTCGCGCACCGAGGCTGGTCGTGCGCTCTGGGTGGCGCGCGTCCCGACCGCGGAAGGGGACTGCCTCGCGCTCTCGGTCCCGAGCTCACGCCTGCCAGGCTGGGAAGAGCTCGGGCTCACCGAGGACCTCGCGCACTCGCTCGTGCAGATGGACGACCGGGCGCTGTTGATCGGCGCGTCGACTCCCAACCTCGCGCACGCGGCGCTCGCGACCTGGATCGGGCGGCGCACCCGCTCGCTCGCGGAAGTGGGATGGATCGTCGAGCCGTGGCCTCGCTATGACTGGACCGCCACCTCCGGCCGACTCGCGACCTACCCCGCGTCGTGGATTCGCCAGCGCGGCGACCTAAGCCGCCTCTGCGATCATTCCGGCGCAACGTTCCTCGCGCTCCGCGGAATCCGCTCGGTCGACGCGTTGCGTGAGGCGCTCGAGCTCTCGGGCGACGGCGTGCAGGTGATCATCACGACCGCCGGCGAATCGCTGCCGCAGATCCTTCGCTCGCTCGAAGCGCGACTCGGCGGCGGCGACGCGGCCACCTTCCTTCGGCAGACGATCGGCGGAGTCTGGCTAGTGCGACCCGGTCCCGGCCCGATCGGCACGCCCTGGCAGAGCGGCTTCCTCCGCAGCCCCGAGGTCGAGACCCGCACCACTCGCTGAAGCCCCGACTCGTCTGGACAAACGGCATCCCCCCGCCTACCTTCTGCCTTCGATCGGCCGACATCGAGGGGGCGATGAAAGACACCTTACAAATCGATGGCTTCACGCTCTCGCGCGCGGACGTGCTTCGCGTGGCGAGGGTCTCTCCCTCCGCCCCCGTTCGGGTCGAGCTCAAGCCGACCGCGACCCGTCGCCTGACCTCGATCCGCCGCCGCATCGAGGAGCAATGGCTCTCGTCGACCGAAGAGGGGAGGCCGATCTATGGCTTCAACACCGGCGTCGGGGTGCTCAAGGATCGGCAGGTGCCCGCGCACCGACTCGAGGAATTCCAGCGGCACTACATCCGTTCGCATTGCGTCGGCGTCGGCGATTACTTCGACGTCGAGACGGTGCGGGCCGCGATCCTCGCGCGCGCGAACAGCCTCGCTTCCGGTTACTCGGGCGTGCGCGTCACGCTGGTCGAGGCGCTGCTCGAGCTCTTGAATCGCGGCGTGCATCCCGCGGTGCCGTGCATCGGCTCGCTCGGGGCGAGCGGAGATCTCGCGCCGCTCGCGCAGATCGGCGCGGTGTTGACGGGCGAACCGGGCGCGCGCGTCTACTGGCGAGGCAAGGCGACGCGACTCGAGGACGTGCCGGCCGAAGTTCGACCGGAGCCGCTCACCTTGGCGCCCAAAGAGGCGATGGCGCTGACCAACGGCACGAGCTTCATGCTCGCGGTCCTCGCGCTCGTGATCGAGGATGGCTTACGGCTGCTCGAGGTGGCGGACGTCGCCGCCGCGCTCTCGCTCGAGGCGATGATCGGTGAACGCGACGCCTTCGATCCACGCCTGCAAGCGGTGCGTGGTCACCCCGGACAGGAAGCCTGCGCGCGGCGACTCCGCGGTCTGCTGGCGGGTGGCGAGGCGACGGGCGAAGCGCTTCGACTCGAATACCTCGAGCAGAAGGTCGCGGGAGAGGTTCAGCGCCAGCTCGAGGCGGCGCGCGCTTCGGGCATCGACGCGGAAGGACTGCGCCGCTATCGCGTCACGACCGAGCACGTGCCTCGCGTCCAGGACGCCTACTCGCTGCGCTGCGTGCCGCAGGTGCACGGCGCGACCTGCGATGCGCTCACCCACGTCGCTTCGATCATCGATCGCGAGCTCAACGCCGTGACCGACAATCCGCTGATCTTCCCCGACGGCGATGGATTCCGCGCGATCTCGGGCGGCAACTTTCACGGACAACCGCTCGCGATGGGGGCGGACTACGCCTGCCTCGCGCTGGCGGAGATCGGGAGCATCTCGGAGCGCAGGCTCTATCGGCTCCTCAACTCGGAGCTGAGCTACGGGCTGCCGCCGAACTTGACCGGCGGAGAGCCGGGCACCAACACCGGCCTCATGCTCACGCAGTACACCGCGGCGGCGCTCGTCTCGGAGAGCAAGACGCTCTGTCATCCGGCGTCGTCCGACTCGATCCCGACCTCGGGCGATCAAGAGGACCATGTCAGCATGGGCCTGTGGGCTTGCCGCAAGGCGCGGATCGTGCTCGAGAACACGCGGCGGATCGTCGCGCTCGAGCTCCTCGCCGCCGCGCAGGGATTGGATCTGCAAGAGCGCATCCTCGGCCGAACCCGTCGCGTGGGGCACGGCGCGCGGAGAGCCTACGACCAGGTCCGTGCAGCCGGCATCCGTCTCCTAGAAGAGGACCGGTACCTCGAGGACGACATGCAGAAGGTGCACCGCATGGTCTGCGACGAGAGCTTCCTGCTCGCGGTGCGCGAAGCGGTCGAGAGCGCCGGGAGGAGCCGCTAGTTGGAACGGATCGAACCGAGGACCTTCCGGGGCGCGCGCGATTTCCTGCCGACCGAGATGCTTCGCCGCGAGGCCATCTTCGATTCGCTGCGCGCCGCATTTCAGCGATACGGCTTCGCGCCGCTCGAGACTCCGGCCATCGAGTACATGGAGATCCTCCTCGGCAAGTACGGCGTCGAAGGCGAGAAGCTGATCTATCCGTTGGCGTACAAGGGCGGGAAAACGGCCGCGCTGCGGTACGACCTCACGGTGCCGCTCGCGCGCGTGGTCGCGCAGCATCGCGACTTGCCACGGCCGTTCAAGCGCTACCAGATGCAGCCGGTGTGGCGCGCCGACACGCCGCAGATCCACCAGGGCCGCTACCGCGAGTTCTATCAGTGCGACGCCGACATCGTGGGCGAGGCATCGAGGGTGGCCGACGCGGAGGTTCTGGCGCTGATCGCCGAGATCCTCGAATCGCTCGACCTGGGGGACTTTCGCGTTTGCGTCAATCACCGGCGCATCCTCGAGGGGATGGTCATCGCGTGCGGGTTGCCGATCGACGCCACCCGCGCCGTCCTCCGCGCGATCGACAAGTTTGACAAGGTCGGGCTCCCCGGAGTCGAGCTCGAGCTCGGCAAGGAGGGGATCGAAGCGATCCCACGCGGGAAGCTGCTCGAGTTTCTCGCGCTCGAGTCGGGCGGGCGTGAAGCGGTCGTGCGCTTGCAGGATCTCCATGGCGGCGAGTCCGCAATCGCCGAGGGGACGGCGGACCTGCTCAAGACCTGGGACGCGCTCGAGAGGCTGACCTCGACGATCGGGCGCTTCGAGTTCCGGCTCACGCTGGCGCGCGGCCTCGACTACTACACCGGCACCGTGTTCGAGTCGTTCTTGAACGACCTGCCGCACATGGGGAGCCTGACCGGCGGCGGCCGCTATGACGATCTGGTGAGCCTCTTCAGCGAGGAAGCGCTCCCCGCGGTGGGCACCACGATCGGCCTCGATCGGATCTTCTCGGCGCTCGAGCAGCTGGGAAAGACCGCCGGATCGCCGTCACGCACGCAGGTCATGGTGCTTCAGTTCGGGCCGGAAGCCGAGGCCGCCGCGCTCGGGCTCACGGGCGAGCTTCGCCGCGGTGGGCTCCGCACCGAGGTGTGGTACCGGCCGGATCGTCTCGGAAAGCAGATCCAGCAGGCCGACAAGCGCGGCGTGCCGGTCGTCGTCTTTCAAGGTCCGGACGAGGCGGCGAAGGGGGAGTGGGTCCTCAAGGACCTGAAGAGCGGAGAGCAGATTCCGGTGCCCGCGGATCAGGTCGTCGCGCGGGTCCGTGACCTTCTCGGCCGAGAGGGTGGGTCGCGTTGACCCCTCCTTCGAGCCATTGCTATAGTCCGCGCCGGGCTTAAGAAGTCCGGGGGATTGGGAGATCGGGAGCAAGGATGTCTATGGGTGCGCGATTGGGTGGCGGGGCGTGGGTAAGGCTCGGTGGTGTCGTCTCCGGGGTGGTGCTCGCGGCGAGCGTCGGTCTCTTCGAAGCCGCTCAAGCCGTCACACCGACCGCCCGTTTCTCCATCATGGGCGGAATGGGCCTTGCCGGGCTCAAGATGGGCGACGTCAACGACCAGATCGACCGAGGCAATGAGTTCGCCGCGCAGCAGAACTGGATCTCGCTCGATCGAATCAACCAAGGCTTCAACTTCGACTGGGAAGTGCGCGGCACCATGAGCGGCCCGATCGCGCTCAGTCTCGGTGGAGGCGTGATTTCCGGGAAGAGCGGGGTCGACTTCGATCAGGTGATCGACATCAAGGCGAAGAGCAGCGTCTATCGCGCGCGCGTCGATTACCTCCTGCCGTGGTCCCCGCGAAACATCCGCCTCTTCGCCGCCGGCGGTCCGCTCTACCTTCAGAACGCGCGGACCGAGATCTCCCACGAGGCGCGCACCGTGGACGGTGGAATCGTCCGCATCGACAGCGCGACGCTCAAAGGTTCGAGCGTGGGGATCGAGATGCTCGGAATGGCGGAGCTCGTCTTCAATGAGCACGTCACGCTGGTGATCAACGCGGGCTACCGTTACGCCAAGGCGACCGCGGACAAGGTCGAGTGGAAGGTGAGCCGCGTCGCCGATCCGGTGCTCGACCGCGACGAGGATGACATCCCGGACGGATTCGAGCTCGGCAGCGAGAGCTATCTACGACATGCGTTCCTGAACGGCGATCGCGTCAATCCGAAGTCAGACGGCGACATCAAGCTCGACTTCAGCGGACCGCAGGCCAACTTCGGGCTCCGTTTCTACCTGTTCTGATCGGGGACCTACTCTGAGTGGGGACAGTGGGGTTGTCCCGCCCCCTGGCCGAGCCTTCGGTCAGGGGGCTATTTTTTCCCACCCGCCGATAGGTCGCGCGAGGTCTGCGTCTCCGGAGCGCCCCGACGCTATTTCAGGAGGACCCAACGCTATTTCAGGAGAACGTAGTTCCGATACTCGCCGATCCTTCGGTGAAGCAGCTTGCTCTCGATCCAGGACAGAAGCCGCACGGAAGCGAGGTTGTGCTCGTGTTTCGTTCCCTCACGCCGGTAGGTAGCCGCGTCCCACGCCTTCGCGGCAATCCATTCCCGCATGACCGCGGGGTGCGTCCCACGAAAGCGCGAGAGGTCGTCCAACGATCCGTAGTCGAAGGCCTGGCCTTCATCGGGATGACGCTTCTTCACCCAGTCTTCCGGATGATGGAGGCGATCGAGCGCCATCTGCTTCTTCTTCATTACCTCGGGCGGACGGACCCAGCCGTAGTGGAAGATGCGCGCTCCGGAGGGGCGGACCTTGGGCTTGCGCTCGTTGACGCGAAAGCCCTGCGCGCTCTTCCAGGAGCGCATGCCCGGGACCTTCTTCACCACGCGGACCTCGTGCTTGTACCAGTTGCGGGTCCAATGCACGCGATCGAAGTCGCCCCAGAAGTGAAGGTAGTCGAAGAGCAGCCCTTCGACCGCGGGATCGTCGAGCCAGCGCTCCATCGCGGCGCGGATCTTCGGATGGTCCTCCTCGTGCACGACCTCGTCGGCCTGAACGTAGAAGCACCAGTCGCCCGTGCACTGGTCCAGCGCGAGGTTGGTCTGCACCGCGTTGATGTGGCCGTGAACGAAGTGGCTCGGGTCCCAATCGGTCTCGAGCACGCGGATCTTGGGGTCGCCGATCGACTGGATGCGCTCGAGCGTTCCGTCGCTCGACTTGCCCACCGTGATCACGAACTCGTCCACCAGCGGGAGGATCGAGCGGATCGCTTCGGCGATCGGGTAGTGGAGCCGCACCGCGTCCCGCACAAAGGAAAAACCGCTTACTCGCACGAACACCTCGGATATCCTGAGTCGGTTAAGCGCCGCCGGCACGCTCCCGGCGAAACCAGCGCACGAACGCGGGGCATCTTAGGAAGCTCCCCGCGTGGGAGCAAGGCGAGAGGCAGGCAGGGAGTGAACGAGTCCAGGAGGGACACGGTGGCGCATTTCAAGTCGATGTCCTGTGGATGGCGGACTGCGGTGGGGCTCGCGGTGACCTGCGTGAGCTTGCTCGGCGTGCGACCGAGCCATGCGGAGGCACCGCCTCCGGTGATGCCGATCGACGACGTGAAGGTCGGCATGAAGGGGATCGGTCGCACCGTCTTTCGCGGCGACACGATCGAAGAGTTCGGCGTCGAGGTGCTCGCGATCATGCACCGTACGCGGCCGCAAGGGGACCTCATCCTCTTCCGCGGCGAAGGCGAGACGCTCGAGCACGCCGGCATCATCGCCGGCATGAGCGGCAGCCCGGTCTACATCGACGGCAAGGTGGTCGGCGCGGTCGCCTTCGCCTATCCGAACGGCAAGGACCCGATCGGAGCGATCACGCCGATCGGCGAGATGCTCACGCTGTTCGACGGCGATCTCTCGCTTCCTCCCGCGGGCGAAGAGGACGGAAAGGTCACGACCGAGCTGCCGCGATCGGACTTGAACGAGCGCGCCTCGTGGGATGACGCGAGTGCCGCGGACGACGCGCCGAGCCATCGACTCGGCGTCGACTTTCAGCAGCTGTGGGATCGATTCGTGAATGGGGAGAGCGTCGTGCTCCCCACTCCCGCGCCCGTGAGCAACGATCCCTCCGCGCTTCGACCGGTCGCGTTGCCGTTGTCGCTGGACGGTTGGGCCGAGCCGCTTCGCGCGGAGATGCAGGCGACGCTCGGCGGCCTCGGCTTCACCACGATTTCGACTCCAGGCGGAGGCGAGGCGGGCAACGTAGAGGTGAAGCCGCTCGAGCCCGGCTCCGCAGTGGCGGTGCAGCTCGTGCGCGGCGACGCCGACCTCGCCGCGATCGGCACCGTGACCTACGTCGACGGCGACAAGATCCTCGCCTTCGGCCATCCGATGATCCAGGCCGGGCGTGTCGCCTTTCCGATGAGCTCCGCTTGGATCTACGGCGTGATCCCGAACATGATCGTGTCGGTGAAGATGGGTGGATCGACCGGGATGATCGGCGGCATCTACAACGATCGGCGCACCGGCATCGCGGGTAGGGTCGGACCGACGCCCGATCTCCTGCCGGTCGGTGTCCGCGTTCGCGAAGACGGCGGCGAGGCGCGGAGCTTTCACTACCAGGTCGCGCGGCAGAGCGCCTTCACCCCCTTCTTCCTGCCGTGGACCGTTTCGAATTCCTACCTCGCGACCGGTTGGTCGATGGGGGACGCGCTCCTCTCGACCGAGTGCACCGTGTTCTTCAACGACGGCCAGACGGTCACGCGACGTGAGCACATCGCGAGCGATTCGCCGAGCCAGTCGATCGGGCAGGACATCGCGATGCCGGCGAGCCTCCTGCTGGTGAATCCCTTCGAAAGGGTGCGCATCGACTCGGTGGCGGTCGCGATCGATTACCAACGCGGAATCGCCACGGCCAAGATCGCCGAGGTTCGCTGCACACCGGTGCGCGCGCACGTCGGCGACACGCTGCGCGTCGAGATCGATCTGGAGCCCTACCGCGGCCAGATCGAAACGCGGCGAATCGAGGTGCCGATCACCGGCGCCTGGGCGGGGCGAAGTCTCCGCGTCCTCGCCGGCAGCACTCAGGACTTCGTCGAGTGGGATCAGGACCGCGCGCCCGAGAAGTTCGATCCGCGCTCGATGCGCCAGATGCTCGAGATGATCACGCGGGTGCCCGACGACGCGACGCTGACGCTCCGCGTCTACTCGGCGGAAGAGGGCGCGCTGCTCGGCGGCGTCGAGCTGCCGGGCCTGCCGCCATCGCTCGCGATCGTGAGCGAACAGGGCGGACGCAAGGGCGGGAGCAAGCAGGTGACCGGTCGCTTCCTCTACGAGGAGCGGCTTCCGACGCCGTGGGTCCTCTCCGGCGGCGAACAGATCGACGTACGAGTGGCGGACTAGGAAGAGGGAGGGATCTCGTGAGGGCAATCGATCGACCGGGGACGGAACTCCACCAGCGCGACTCTGCGCGGCGTTCCGTCGGGATGACCGGTCGAATCCACGCTTCGATGGGCGTCGGGTTCGCTTCGATGACTGGAGCCATTTGCGTGCTTGCGTGCCTTGCCGCGAGCTTCTTCGCGAGCGAGGCGCAGGCGGTGCGCACGCGCTACTTTCGCACCGAGGGCTACGACGCCTGGAAGCGCGGCACGCTCGAGGGCACCTCGCTCCGCGAGGAAGGACGCCTGATGGCCGCGCCCAAGATGCAGCGCCTCGGTGATCCCACATTTCGGTCGGTCTGGGCGATGGCATCGGCTCCCGACGGCAAGCTCTTCCTCGCGACCGGCGATCAGGGTCAGGTCTACGTGCATGAAGGGAAGGAAGAGCCGCGGCTCCTCGCCTCGGTCTTCAACTACGAGCTCTTCGCGGTGGCCGCGGACGGCAAGGGAGGCTGCTTCGTCGCGGGCGCGCCGTCGGGCAGCATCATCCACGTCGGATCCGACGGCGCGACACGCACGCTGTTTGACGCGCCCGAAGGGCTCATCTTGGCACTTCTGTCTGACGGATCGGGCGGGGTCTACGCGGCGGCGGGCGAGCGCGGCCGCCTTTATCGCGTGACCGCGGGCGGCGAATCGAAGGTGGTCACCGAGAGCGGCGATCTTCACCTGCGCTGCCTCGCCTTCGCAGGCGAGAAGATCCTCGCCGGCACGGATGGTCGCGGGCTGGTCGAGTCGATCGACCCGAGCAGCGGGCAGACGCGCGTGCTTTACGACGCGAGCGAGGAAGAGGTGGTCAGCCTTGCGGCGCTCAAGGACGGCTCGGTGCTCTTCGCCGCCAATCCCGGCGATCCGGCATCGGGCGGCGCGCCGATCGAAGCGCATGAGGAAGCGGGGGACTCGAGCGGACCAAGCCGCGGACCGTCACCGACCGTCTACCTGATGGATCCGAACGGCGCGGTGCGGCCGATCTGGCGCGCGTCGGAGAAGATGATCCACGACCTGCTCCCGGCCGACGATGGAACCATCCTCGTCGCTACCGGCGCGAGCGGCGCGGTCTATCGCATCGACCTCGAAGGCCACGAAACGGTGCTCTGGCGCGCGGAAGAGGAGCAGGTGCTCTCGCTTGCTTCCCATCGCGGAGAGGTCTTCGTCGGTACCGCGAATCCGGGACGACTCTATCGAATGGAGCGCGAGCTCACGCCGGACGCGACCTACACCTCCGAGGTGCTCGACGCGCAGGATCAGGCCCGATGGGGCGCGCTCCGCTGGACCGGTGATGCCGCGGGCGGCCGCGTCCTCTTCCAGACGCGCACCGGCTACACCGCGCTTCCCGACGATAGTTGGAGTGCGTGGAGCGGCGATCTCTCCGAGCCGCTCGGGGCGCAGATCACGAGCCCGAACGGCCGCTACCTCCAATGGCGGGTGAAGCTGACCGCGCAGGGAGATCGCTCCCCGTCGATCCGCCGCGTCGAGGTGGCGCACGTCGAAACCAACCGGCCGCCGGCCATCGCCTCGCTTTCGCTTTCGCCGGATGAGCCGAGCTTTCAGGGTGGCGATAAACACGGCAGTGTGTCGCAGACGCTTTCAAACGGCATCGAGATCGACTACTCGCTGCCGATCTCGGCGATTCCGCCTCCCGGCTCGAATGACGTGCCGGCCGCGCTCCGCCAGCTCCGCTCGATCATCTGGGACGTCGACGATCCGGATAACGACGAGATGTCGTTCAAGCTCGAGATCCGTCAGGTGGGGGAGGATGACTTCCGCTTGATCGCGGAGGACCTCGGAGATCCGGCCTACTCGCTCGAGACAGGGCTACTGCCCGACGGTCTGTATGAGCTGAGGGTCACCGCGACCGACGCGCCAGGCAACGCACCGGGAGATGCCCGGAGCGCCTCGCGCTTGAGCCCGCCCTTCCGTGTCGACAACATCCCTCCGACCGTCTCCGAGCTCAAGGCGAGGCGCGTGGACGGCCCCGCGCTGCTGGTCAGCGGCACGGCGCAGGATCAAGCGTCACCGCTCCGCCGCATGCAGGTCTCGATCGACGGACGCGGATGGAAGTCGCTTCCCCCGAAGGACGGCATCCTCGACAGCCCGACCGAGGCGTTCGAGACCGAGGTTCCGCTTCGCGCCGACGAGCACGGCAACTGGGTCGTGGTGCGAGTGCAAGACGCCGCCGGAAACGCCGGCAGCTTCCGCGCGTGGCTGGAGCCTTAGCCGGCATGCATCGCGCTGGTGGGCGAGGGGCCGCGGCGCGGTTCCTCGCCGCTTTGCTTCTCCTTGGGGCTTGCAGCTGCGCGAGCCAACTCGGTCCGCGTCATGTGGTCGCCGATCGGATCGACTACAACGAGGCGGCGGCGCGCTCGCTCGATCAGCAGATGCTCCTGAACCTCGTCCGGCTTCGCTACAACCACACGCCGCTCTTCCTCGAGCTCGGCAGCGTGGTCACGCAGTACTCGCTCGGTCGTTCGATCGAGCTCGACGGCAGCATCGAGCAGAGCGACGCGACCACCAAGGCCGGCGGCCTCGGTCTCTCCGGCGCCTACGCCGAACATCCGACGCTCTCGTTCACGCCGCTCCAAGGCGAAGACTTCGCGGGCAATCTTCTGACCCCGATTCCGAACGACGCGCTCGTCCTCTTCGCGCAGACCGGATGGAGCATCGAGCGCTTGCTCCTGATCTGCGCGCAGCAGGTGAACGACGTCCTGAACGCGCCGAGCGCCACCGGACCCACTCCCGATCGCCCGCCGGAGTACGAGAGCTTCGCCGACCTGGCCGCGCGCATGCGCCGCCTGCAGCGCGCCGGGCTTCTGGTGATGACGTGGGAGCCGACCGAGAGCGGCCACGCTTCGCGGCTCTCCCTGCACGACGCGCGTGGGTCGAGCGAGCTTGCGGCCGACCTCGCCGCGATCAAGCGCACGCTCGGCGTGCCCGACAGCCTCTCGCAATTCCGCATCACGAACTATCCGTCGGTGCACGCGATCGACGAGGTCGGCTTCCGCAATCGATCGCTCCTCGCGGTGCTCTACTTCCTCTCGCAGAGCGTGGAGCTGCCGGCGGAGCACGAGGCGCGTGGGCTCGCGATGGTGACGCGCGATGAGGGCGGCACGCCGTTCGATTGGACGCTCGTGACGGGCAAGCTGCTTCGCATCCATGCGTCGAAGGAGCGGCCCGAGGGCGCGTACGTCGCGGTGCCGTATCTGGAGCACTGGTTCTACATCGCGGACGACGACCCGAACTCGAAGGCGACCTTCACGCTGCTCAACGTGCTCTTCTCGCTGCAGTCGGCCAGCGGTCACGGCAAGACGCCGGTGCTGACGTTGCCGGTGGGGCAGTAGCGACTTTCGATTCGCAAGCAGGCGGGACTAAGGAAGGAGCGATAGGCATGCCCAGGGTGCGTTACATGGTGGTGATCGAACGCGGCCCGGAGAGCTGGGGTGCTCATGTACCCGATCTGCCTGGTTGCGCAGCAGTCGGCGAGACGCGAGAGGAAGTTCGGCAGTTGATCCGGGAGGCGGTGTCGTTCCACATCGACGGGCTGCTGGAGCGCGGGATGCCGGTTCCGAAGCCTACCACCGAGGGTGAGTTCGTGGAGATCGAAGCCGCGTAGACCGTCGCCGCCTCACGATGGCCTGTCCTCCTCAGCCAGAGTCCTGCGCCGGAATGCGGTCGCCTGCTAGACTTCGGCGTCGGGGGACGCGAGGCCGCGGATGAATCGCTCGAATCGAATCGCGCCGCGAACGAGCTGCGTCGCGGTCACACTGCTCGTGCTCGCGATGATGACGCTGCAGCCGCGCAGCGTTCTCGCGGCCGCCGAGAGACTCCCACCCTGCTGGTCCTTCGACGCCGATAGCGCGCTCGTTCACGCCAACGAGAGTCTGCGGGAGAGCGGCGAGTTCCCGATCAGCGCCTACCTCGACACGCGTCATCGAACCATCGTCCGATTTGACTCGCGCGGAGAGATCGAGCGACAGACCCCATTCCCGGGAGAGGCCGCACTCCTGATGCGCGCGAGCGAGCCCCTCGTCGTCAGGCCGGGGCGGTGGACGATCCTCTCGCAGCCTCACTACCGCGACGGCGCGACCGGCTGCTACCAAGTCGACGTTCTGGCCGACAGCGCGGTCGAGATCGAACGCCTGGCCTATGCCACCTTCAACGAACGCCGGCCGGGCTACCTCGACGCCAACTGGACCTTCGCGAAGCACGAGGCGCGAGTCTCCTTCGGCGATGGCCCGATCACGCTTTCGTATCGCGCGATCCACTCCGGTCTCCTGGTCGGCGATCGGCTCCACGCCATCGGAACGCTCGTCTTCGAGGTTCGGCAAGCCGGGTATCGAAGCTGGTCCGCTCCGCTGCACTACCTCTCGTTCACTAATCAGGGTGACGAGGTGGGCGACGTCGACCTTCGGGTCGATGGAGATCCGACGACCGCGCTGTGGGCAGCGGATGGCTCGATGGCGCTCCTCGTGCGCGAGCATCCCGAATTCACGAGGCCGGTGCTTGTCGTCGCACGCCCCGATGGATCGACTCGGCGCGCGGATCTTCCCGAGCCGGAGCTCTGGTACACGCTGGAAGACCGCGACGGGGAGCGCATCCTGCTTGCCCGCAGGCAAGAGGACCACGTTCGTCGAACGCCCCATCAGCCTGAAGCGCCCACGGAATTTCTGATCGTGAACGAGGACGACCTCACGATCACGCATCGCTTCTCGTGGCGCGCCGGCGAGGATCGAGAGGGAAGTCGGTTCTCGAGTGCCCATCTTCCGTCGTCTGACGCGATCCTGGTGGTGGAGTGGCCCGAGCACGCGATGTCGATCGTCCGGTTCGATGGCCGGAGGATCGCCGCGTTGGAGATGCCGAACTGGCTGAGCCGGACACCAGCGTCGAACGGCTCCTCGCCTGCGCAGTTCGCGCGCCTACCCGAGCGCCGGTTCGCGCTCGCGTGGGGCGATCGCGGCGCGGCGATCTATGAAGTGCCGGTTCCCTGACGTGCATCTCGCCTGTAAAGGAGTGGGGGACGCGAACGCCCCCCACGAAAGCACGGGTCAGTACGCGATTCCCCAAACGACCGGATAGGGCGACGCTTCACCGCACTTGATGCAGCGCCCCGGTTCGCCCTTGGCTCGCCCGAGCGCGTAGTCCATGTCGATGTTTCGGATCGTGACCTTGGTCTCTTCCTTCACCTGGGTCTCGCACGAGCCGCGGCCGCACCAGTGCGCGCGACCGAAGCCGAGTCCCTCGCCGCACCACGCGACGAACTCCTCCCAGTTGGTGATCTCCTTCGTGTGCGACGCACGGAAGTCGAGCGCGCGCTGAAAGAGGTCCTTCTGCATCTGCGCGTGCTGCTCGCGCACCACGGTGACGATCTGATCGACCGGGACGAACTCCTTCTTCCGCGTGTCGCGGCGAACGACCACGCACTGCGCCTTGGCGACGTCCTTCGGGCCGACCTCGATGCGAAGCGGCACGCCGCGCGATTCCCACTCGGCGTACTTGAAGCCGGGGCGAAGCTGATCGCGATCGTCGACCTTGACCGTGGTGATCGGCGCGAGCGCCTGCTTGATCGTGTCGGCCATCGCGAGCACCGCGGCCTTCTCCTCGTCGCTGGCATAGATCGGGACGATGACCGCGCCGATCGGCGCCATGCGCGGCGGGCAGATCAGACCGTTGTCATCGGAGTGCGCCATGATCAGCGCGCCCACCAGACGCGTCGACGCGCCCCACGAGGTCATCCACGCGAACTGCATCTGCCCCGACTGGTCCTGGAAGCGGACGTTGAAGGGGACCGAAAAATTCTGCCCGAGGTTGTGCGAGGTGCCGGCCTGGAGCGCCTTCCCGTCCTGCATCATCGCCTCGATCGACCAGGTGCGAAGCGCGCCGGCGAATCGCTCGTTGTCGGTCTTCTTGCCCTTCAGCACCGGCACCGCCATCTCGCTTTCGACGAAGTCGGCGTAGAGGTCCAGGATCTTCAAGACCTCTTCCTCGGCCTCCGCTTCGGTCGCGTGGCAGGTGTGGCCCTCTTGCCAGAGGAACTCGGTCGTGCGAAGGAAGAGGCGCGTGCGCATCTCCCAGCGCACCACGTTCGCCCACTGATTGATGAGCAGCGGCAGGTCGCGATAGGAGTTCACCCACTTCGAGAACATCGAGTAGATGATCGTCTCCGACGTCGGGCGAACGACGAGCGGCTCCTCCAGCTGCTTACCGCCGGCCACCGTCACGACCGCGAGCTCGGGCGAGAAGCCCTCGACGTGGCTCGCTTCCTTCTTCAGGAACGACTCCGGGATGAAGAGCGGGAAGTAGGCGTTCTGGTGCCCGGTCTCCTTGATCCTTCGGTCGAGGCCGGCCTGGATCTTCTCCCAGATGGCGTAGCCGTTCGGCCGGATGACCATGCAGCCGCGGACCGGCGAGTAGTCGGCGAGCTCCGCCACCCTGATGACGTCGAGGTACCACTGCGAGAAATCCTTCTCGCGGGTCGTGATCGGATCGTTGCCCATAGCAGCCTCTCCTCTCGAGGAAATTTCGCCGGACTGTACCACGTCGAGGGTCCGATGCGCGTGCGGGCGGCGATCGAGCGGCGACCTGCCGCGTCGTCGCTAACGCGTCGGGTGCGAGGCGTCGGGGAGGATCAGCACCTGCCCAGGCTTGATGTAGGCGCGCGGGCCGATGTTGTTCATCTTCCGGATGGTGTCGACCGACACGCGGTGACGCTTCGCGATCATCGCCAGGGTGTCGCCGCGGCGAACGCGGTAACCCTGCGGCCGTGGCCGCTCGTTGAAGCGTTCCTGATCCGGGATCGAGGCGAAGGCGGCGTCGAGATCGCCGCAGCGACCCATCGGTAAACGGAGGCAATAACCCTTCGGCACGAGGCGCGAGTCCTGCACGTACGACTGCCCGAGCGCGGGATTAAAGGCCGCGAGCTCCGCGCGCGTCAGCCCGAAGGCGTCGGCCAAGGTCCCTACCTTGGCGTACTGCGGCAGCGGGTACTCGTCGAATAGGATCCTGGGCTCGATGTCGACCTGCCCGAAGTAGTGGTCGGGATGGGAGCCGATCTCGGTCACCGCGAGAAACTCGCAGTAGAAGTTCTGGGAGGCGAAGCCGAACGACGGCCCGTCGTACTCGTGGATGATGCGCGCGATGTCGGTCGTGCCGAGGCTCGCGATCGCGCGCGCGATGCCCGAGACGCCGTGGTTGTAAGACACGATGGCGAGCGGCCACGAATCGAGGTTCGACCGCGCCGACTTGAGGTAGCTCGCGGCCGCGTCGGTCGCGGTGAACGGATCGAGCCGCTCGTCGAGATCATCCTCGACCCGCATGTAACGCCGGCCGGTGTCCTGCGTGAACTGCCAGAGACCGACCGCGCCCACCTTCGATCGCGCCGCCGGATGGAACGACGACTCGAGGTAGGGAAGGAAGCTCACCTCCATCGGCACGTCGAGCGAGTCGAGGCGCGCGGCGATCCAATCGCGATACCGACCGGCTCGGACGATCCCGTCACGCATCGCTTCTTTGACGCCAGGCTGGCTCCGGACGCGCTCCTTCGCCCGCGTGAAGGGCGCGAGCTCGTCCGAGTCGGCGAAGAGCGCGGCAACGCGAGACTCCTCGGCCGAGTACTCCGCCGGATCCTTGATCGCCAGCGACTCGAGCACCTGCTTGTAGTGCGCCTTTCGATCGTCGAGCCGCTTCTTGATCGCATCCTGGTCGAGGTCGGGCACCGCGATCGTCTCGTAGATGATCCAGGGATAGCGACTGTCATGCAGCACGCGCTCGTCGTGCGAGACCTCGGCGAAAATCTTCACCCAGAAGTCGACCCGCTTCTCGAGCGAGGCGGGGCAGGGAAAGTCGGTGGTGCCGAAGGCGGCGGCGCGCCCGGCGAAGAGGGGGGTCAGGAACGCGAGCAGCGCGAGGACGCCGATCCCCGTGCGCAGTCGGGTAAGGTTCGGAAGGGAGAGGAGGCTCGGACTGCGGTCGGGTCTCCGGTCGGACACGTCTTCCTCATCGGGCCAAGGTGGTTTTGCCGGCGGGGCCGCCGCAGAGGAGCCACGACGCCGGCGCGACGGCGATGGCCTCTTGATGCCGCGGCGTTCGTCCGTCATCTTATCGACCATGCCGGGAGCGAACAAGAGAAGGGAAACGATTCCCCCTCGTGACTGAAGCGTCAGCGTCGATCCGACGCGAGATCGATCCGCCCCTGATCGAGGCGCGGGGACTCTCCAAAGCGTATGGGCCGATCGTCGCGGTGCGTGACCTCTCCTTCGAGGTGGCGCGCGGTGAGATCCTGGGCCTCCTCGGGCCGAACGGCGCGGGGAAGTCGACCACGCTCCGCATGCTGATCGGATTTCAATATCCCGACGCCGGCACGGTGCGACTGAACGGCCACGATGTCTTCCGCGAGGGGATCGCGGCGCGCACCGGGCTCGGCTACCTGCCGGAGATCCTGCCGCTCTACGTCGAGCTCTCGGTCGGCGAGTACCTCGAGTACTTCGCGGCGCTCAAGCGCGTGACGAATCCGAGCGCCGCGCTCGATCGCGTCTTGAGTGAGCTCGACCTCGGACCGGTGCGGGATCGGCCGTGCGGCAATCTCTCGCGCGGCTATCGCCAGCGGGTCGGGCTCGCGCAGGCACTGCTTTCAGAGCCGGCGATTCTGATCCTCGATGAACCGACGGCGGGCCTCGATCCGAATCAGATCCAGGACTTCCGTCGCTTGATCCGCCGCCTCGGTCGCGATCGCGCGATTCTGCTCTCGACGCACATCCTGCCCGAGGCGCTCGAGATCTGTGATCGCGTGCTGATCCTGAGCAAGGGGAGCGCGGTGGCGAGCGGCAACCCGCAGAGCCTGGGCACCGAGGAGCACGCGCTCCACTGGGCGCGCTTCCGCTGCGCGACCCCGCCCGCGTCGACCGACCTGGCGCGCTTTCATCTCCGGCCCGAGCCGCAGGAAGGCTGCTATCGGTTGGAGGAGGATCTCCCGCGCGAGGCGGCGCGCGCACTGCTACGCCATGCGGCCGACTCCGGCTGGGAAGTGCTCGAGTGGCATGTGGGCGCGGCGGGCCTCGAATCGGCCTTCCGTCGTCTGACGCTGGGGGAGGAGGTCTCTTGAGGCAGAGTTGGATCATCGCGCGCCGGGAGCTGCAAGGCCTGGTCAGCTCGCCCGGCGGATGGGTCGTCCTCGGCACCTTCTGGTTGGTGGCGGGGCTGCTCTTGGTGAGCCTCCTCTTTCGCTTCCGCGACGGAGGTCTCGCGCTCGCGCAGAGCGGACAGCTCAAGACAGGGCAGGAAGGGATTCACGTCAACGACTGGGTGATTCGGCCGCTCCTCTACAACCTCGGCACAGTGCTCGTCCTCTTCGTGCCGCTCCTTACGATGAGGAGCTTCGCCGAAGAGCGTCGCACGGGAAATCTGGAGCTGCTCCTCAGCCAGCCGCTCCGTGGCGCGGATCTCGTCTTGGGCAAGTTTCTCGGGAGCGTGCTCGGCCTGGTTCTCTGCCTGAGCGTGCTCGCGGTGCACTTCTTCATCCTGGGCTTGATCACCCGACCGGATTGGGGAGGCGCCTTCGCCGGACTCGTCGGTCTCCTGCTGCTTGGTCTTCTTTTCCTCAGTGTCGGGCTCTGGATTTCGGTGCTCACGCGCTCGCAGGTGGAGGCGGGGGTGCTGAGCTTGGGCGCGCTGCTTCTCCTCGTCATCGGTCCGGGCGCGAACGCGGAAGGGCCTTCTTGGGCGCAGTCGCTCCTCCAGTCGATCGCGGTGCTGGTGCGCTTCGAGGACTTCACTCGCGGCATCCTCGACTTCGGGCACATCGCGTTCTTCCTCGGTCTGGTGCTGGTGATCTTGGCCGCGGCGCTTCGGAGCGTCGATCTCGTGCGCTGGCAGGGATAGCGATGAACCGCGAGAGCAAGAGCTCGCCGCTGCTGCTGCTCGGCCTCTTCCTCCTGGCGGCGGGAGGACTCCTCTCCGGCATCTCCGGCCCGCGTGCGTATCTGCCGCGTCTGCTCCTGCTCGCCGGCGTTTCGTCGCTCGTCTGGGGCGCGATTCGATCGGGCGCCGCGTTTCGCTTCTTCCTCTTTCGCGCGCGACAGGTGGCGGAGCCTGGCCCATCGCTCAACTGGGCGATCGCGGGTTGCGTGCTGCTGGTGGTCGCCACCGGCCTCGGCATCAAGGGGAGTCGGATCGATCTGACCAAGCGCGGGGTCAACAGCCTGAGCGCAACCTCACGCGACGTGTTGCGTGAGCTCGATCATGACGTCGAGCTGATCGCCGCCTTCCGCGAGAACTCGCTGCAGTACGACCAAGCAAGCGAGTTGCTCCGCGTCTACCAATCCGCGAGTCGCCACGTGCAGGTACGCAAGCTCGACCCGGATCGTGATCCGGACGAAGCACGCCGCCTCGGGCTCACGCGGCCCGACATCCTCGTGGTCAGAGCAGGCGAGGTGAGCGAGGAAGTCGAGGCCTTGGAAGAGGCCGATGTCACGCAGGCGGTCCTGCGGGTCGAGGATCCGAATCGTCCGGTCATCGCGGTCATCGACGGGCATGGCGAGCTCGAAGAAGGGCGCTCGCCGCTGACCAGCTTGCGCGGCCTCATGTCGAAGAGCGGCCTCGTCTACAAGACTCTCCGGCTGGGCGAGTTCGTCGAGGTGCCGAGCGAGGTGCGCGCGGTCCTCATCGCCGGACCGAAGAAGCCGCTCCTCCCGGGCGAGGTCGACGCGCTCCAACGCTTCCTCAATCGCGGCGGACGGATCGCGCTCTTCGTCGATCCCGAGTCGCCGAGCGGGCTCGAGTCGATGTGCGCCTCCGAAGGGATCGAGATCGACGGCCGGCGGATCGTCGACGAGAGCGCCCTCAGCCGCTCGCTCGGCATGGGCCCGGAGGTGATTGCGATCAATCGATGGGGCGAGCATCCGATCACGAACGGGCTCGGCGTCGGACTCGTGCTCGCCGGCGCGACTCGGGTCGGCCTGGTTCAGAAACCGATCTTCGGCACGTCGGGCACCGACATCGCGCGAACCGGGGGCGGCGCGATCCTCTCGCCGAACTCCGCCAATCCGACCGTGTCGGCACCCGCCTCACTTCCGCTTGGCGTGGCGCTCGAGTGGGACGCGACCGCCACCAAGACAACCGAGAAGGTGCCGGAGAAACCGTTCGCTCGGCTCGTCGTGATGGGGGACAGCGACCTGATCCGCGATAGCCACCTCGACCTCTACGGCAATCGGGAGTTCGCCGCGCGCGTGCTCGGGTGGCTCTCCGAACGGAGCTACCTCCTTCGCTTCCCTCCGATCGATCGAAGCGGAACACCGCTGCGTGTCGGCCTGGCCGGATTGCGTGCGATCTTCTACGGGGCCGAGATCCTGATTCCGCTCCTCGCCTTCGGGCTCGGCTTCCGCGCTTGGGCGCGGCGTCGATGAAGCCGGCAGGAGGGCTGATCGGCCGCATCGTTCTCCTCCTCCTGCTCGCGGCCGCCGGCTTCTGGCTCACCACGCTGAAGAAGGCGCCGGTGGCGCCGGTGGAGTCGCTCGAGGTCGGCCCGCATCCGCCGCTTGATCGGCTCGATCGACTCGTGTTGAGCGGGCAACGGGACAGCGTCGTGATCGTGGCGGAGGGAGCGGCCTACTGGCTCATCCACCCGGTTCGTGACCGGGCTTCGGACGAAGTGATCGCCGAGATCTGGCGCCAGATGAACGTGCTCAAGGCGACTCGGCTCCTGCCGGACGTGCGGGGCGCGGCCTTTGGGCTCGAGCCTCCGCGCTTTCGCCTGCGGGCGCGAGACCGCGGCGGCAGGACCTTCGCGCTCGATGTCGGTGACAGCGCGGCCGTCGCTTCAGCGACCTATGCGAGAGTCGATGGGCGCATCGCGCTCCTCGATGGATTCACCGCACGGCGCTACTTCCGCCCGAACCTCGACTACCTTCGAGACGTCTATCCGACGTCGCTCGGCGCCGGGCCGGTCGACTCGATCGAAGTGCGAATCGATGGGCGAAGCCTGCGCGCGGTCCGCCGGAGCGCGGAACATTGGATCACGCGAGCTCCGCGCGAGATCGACCTCGACGCATTGGTGGTGAATCGCGCGGTGCAGTTCCTCCGGCAGCCGAGCATCCGCGAATACCGCGACGGAGTGATCGATCGTCATGCCGTCGGCCTCGATCCGCCGCGCGCGCTCTGGATCCTGCATCAGGCCGGTCGCGCCGACACGGTCGCGATCGGAAATCCCACCGCCGATCAGTCCGCGGTTCACATCGTGCCGGCCCATCGCCCCGTGATCGCGCTCATGGGCTCCGATTTCTTCCGCGACTTCGTCGACGGCTGGCCGCGCTTGGCCGACCTCAGGCTGCTCTCCATCCCGACCGACAGCGTCACCTCGATCACGTTTTTGGAGCGGGGCGACGCGCTCGCGCGAAAGGATGGCATTTGGCAATGGGAGCGTGGCGGCATCGTCATCGCCGACACCGCGAGCTTCGGACGTGATCTCAGGAACCTAGGCGTTCTGCGGTGGCGCAGCTATCCGATCACTCCTCTGGCGAGCCCCGCGGGAGAGCGTCTGACGTTGCGGATCGCGAGCCCCACGCGCGCCGAAACCCTCTTGATCGCCGCGGGCAACGACACGATCGATTACGCGCGCAGCTCGCGTCATCCTCGTTGGGGTGTGGTCGGTGTGCTCAGCGGCCGGACGTGGCGCTATCGGGCGACCCACCTCAAACCTTGATCGAGTCGAACGAAAATTCTCACTCCCTTCTCAAGCCATTCGCATTCGCCGCCGAAGTCACATGCAGGACTGTTTTCCAGAAAGGGGAAGATCCAATGAAGAACGCCTGCGTGACCCTCGTCGAGCCGAAGCAGATCGCGAAGAAGGGCTATCAGGGGTGCAAGTCCACCAAGACGGTCGTCCAGTTCGCGCGCAAGTACGGCGTGCCGACCCTGTGGTGGAAGCCCACCAATGGCCAGAAGGTTCTGCTCATCGAGCCGACGCAGTTTGGTCAGACCTGGAAGCAGGTCCAGGGTGGCAAGACCGGGAACAAGACCGCTCGCGCCCACGCCTCCAACACGACCAACACGGCCAAGAAGACCAACACCATGTGGAAGCGGACGACCGGCACGAACGCCGGATCGGCCTGGGGCGGCACGAGCACTCGTTCCACCGCGAAGAAGAACGGCAGGACCCGCAGCACCGCCTACGGGAAGAACCGGGCTTCGAACACCACCAACAAGACGTCGAGCATCGGGACCTACGGCCGCACCACCAGCGGCAACAAGACCCGGAAGATGATGGGCACGGCCAAGCGCCTGACGATGGGCAAGACGACCGCCCGTCGCACGACGAAGACCACCTATCGTCGCGCCGCCTAGCTCGACCGATAGCGTCGCACCCGCGACCTCGCGCAACGGCCCGCTCCCAGAGCGGGCCGTTCGCGTTCCGCCCGCTAGCTTGATTCCTCGGGGATGCGCCTCTATTCTGCGCCCCAGCAAGGGGGCGCGCGATGGGTCGACCGCTGATCGTCTACACCACGGTGGGAAGCGCCGAGCAGGGAAGGCACCTTGCGCGCGAGATGGTCGAGGCACGTCTGGCCGCTTGCGTCTCCTGCCTTCCGGGTTGGACCTCCTTCTATCGCTGGGCCGGGAAGGTGGAGGAGGACGCCGAGATGCTGCTCATGATCAAGACGACGTCGGAGCGAGTGGCGGCGCTCAAGAGTCATCTGCTCCGCGTGCATCCCTACGAGGTGCCCGAGTTCCTCGTGACCGAGGTCGGGGAGGCGGGAGAGTCCTACCTCAAGTGGCTGGAGGAGAGCACGCGCGTCACGGCCCAGTCCGGCGAGTCGCGTGCGACGCACGAAGGCACGCAACCATGATCACCCCTTGCGGCGTCATCACGCTCACGACCGACTTCGGCGTGCAGGACAGCTACGTCGGGACGATGAAGGGCGTCATCCTGCGCATCAATCCGCAGGTTCAGCTGGTCGACCTCACGCATCAGATCAGCCCACAGTCGGTCCTGGAAGCGTCGCTCGTGCTCGAGAGCGCCTACCGCTACTTCCCGATCGGCACGGTGCACCTGACGGTGGTCGACCCCGGTGTCGGAACGCATCGACGCGCGATCCTGGTCGTGGCGGGAGGTTTCTTCTTCGTCGGACCCGACAACGGGATCTTCACGCGCGTGCTCGAAGGCGAGGACGAGCTCGAGGTCTACACGCTCGAGAACGCGCGCTACTCGCTGCCCAAGATCAGCGACACCTTTCATGGACGCGACGTCTTCGCGCCGGTCGCGGCGTACCTCACGCAAGGAGTGGCGCCGGAGGAGTTCGGGCGCGCGATCGACGATCCGGTGCGGCTTTCGATGCCGAAGCCTCGAAGGTGGGGCAACGAGCTCCAAGGCGAGGTGATCTCCGTCGACAGCTTCGGAAACGTGGTGACGAACATCTCTCGCGATGACTTCGAGCGCGCGGTCCAAGAGCGGAGCTTCTCGATCACCATCAACGGAAAGTCGATCGAGCAGATTCACCGCACCTACCAAGAAGCGGACGTCGGGCACATCCTCGCTCTCTTCGGCAGCTCCGACCTCCTCGAGATCGCGGTCGCGGGGGGACGCGCCGATCGACGGCTCGGGGTCGGCAAGGGCGATCCGCTGGTCGTTGCCTTCCGAGCATCCTGAGCCCTGGTTCACGCGTCGGCCGCTGTGCTACCTTCGGTGCGGCACCAATCCAGGCTGGCGGGCTTGGCGCCTCTATCCAACCCCCGGCTTTCCGTCTTGGAGGAGATCGATGCGGAGCACGTCCACCTTTGTCCTGGCCCCCGTTGTCCTGGCCTTTGGACTCGCGCTCGCCGCTTCTCCCGCCGCCGCGTACAGCCTCTACTACGGGAACATGCATTCCCACTGCGCGCTCTCGGACGGCATCGGTACGCCCGATGAGGCCTTCACGCACGCACGCGACGTGGCCAACATCGACGTCCTCGTCCTCACCGACCACACGCATCTCCTGACCGCGAGCGAGTACAACACCCTTCTCGCCAAGGCCACGCAGTACTCGCAGGACGGCGTCTTTCTCGCCATCGGCGCGCAGGAGTTCGGGAATCTGAACGAGTTCAATCACATGAACATCTACGACGCCCCGACCCGCAATCCCGTCGGGACGGACGACCTCTTCGGCGCGTACAGCTTCATCCTCTCGCAGGGAGCCTTTGCCTCGTTCAACCATCCGAATCCGATCTACGGGACGAACTTCAACAACCTCACGTTCTATCCGCAGTAC
>CAZZAH010000002.1:25268-36884 GCA_964652115.1 uncultured bacterium
ATGAGGCTCGCTTGACCCTTCTCCTCGACGTACTGCTGGGGATCGTATTTCTGCTTGCCCTGCTCGCAGGCTGGAAGAACGGCTTGATCCGCGAGCTCTGCGCGGTCGGTGGCTTGGTCTTCGGTATTTGGTCCGGACTGCAGTTCACCGCGCAGCTCTTGGCGCTGGCGCCGCCCGCGGTGCAGCGCTTCCCCTATATCCACGCGGTGGGGTTCCTGGTCCTCTTCTTCTTCGCCTACTTCGTGCTTCAGCTCCTCGGCCTCGCGCTCTCCAAGATGATCGAAGGGAAGGAACCGAGCGCCCTCTCGCGCGCGCTTGCGCTCTTCCCGGGCGCGGTGCGAGGAGGCGGGCTGGTCTTGGTCTTGGCGGGAGCGCTCGCGCTTCTGGCTCCGAAGGGGAATCGAGTGCTGGCTGAGTCACACGTGCTGCCCATCCTCACGCCGGGCGTCCTCCGCATCGCGAAGGTGCTGCCTGAGGATGTGGGGAGTCGCCTCAGGCGGCGGTGGCAAGCGCTGCCCTTCCACGGCGCGCCGCGCGGGGATCCGGCCGATGATGTCGAGGCGATGTTCCCGTTCGAAGGCGAGAGCCTAAGCGACGTCGATCAAGCTTCCTCGCCGCGGAAGAATCTCGAGGCGGTGTAGCTCGCTCGAATCTCCGGCCACAACGCCGCGATGATCCCGAGCAGGGGCACGGCGAAGAGCGCGCCGAGCACACCGAAGAGAACGCCGAGCCCGATCACGCCCAAGAGCACCGCGAGCGGATGGAGCCCAAGTCCCGAGCCCTGGATCTTCGGCACCAGAAGCTGATTCTCGAGCACCTGCACGACCGTGAGCACGATGGTGACGCCGAGGAGCGCTCCGAGCGGGGAGGGCGCGATCAACGCGGAGAGCACCGCGACCAACGCCGTGATCCAGAAACCGAGCACCGGCACGAGCGAGAAGAAGCCGGCGAGGATGCCGAGCGCGATCGCCTCCGGCACACCACCCAGTGCGAAGCCGATCGCGTAGAGCACCGCCTCGATTCCCGCGACGAGGAGCTGGCCGCGAAGGTAGGTGCGAAGGACCGAGATGCTCACCGCGCCCACTCGACGTGACCGCGGGCGCCAACGCTCCGGCATCAGCTCGTCCACTTCGCGCACGATCCGGGGCCACTCGACCAAGAGGTACTGGCCGAGGATCGGGGTCAGAAGCAGCGCGCCGAGCAACTGCGCCGCGCGACCCACGCCTCGACCCAGACCGGCCGCGCCTTCGAGCGCGGGATGAAGCAGCTTCTCGAGCCGCGCCAGAATCTCCTCCGGCGCTTGAGCGAGGAGTCCCGGCAGCCCGAAGTTCGGATCGGCGCCGTTGGGCGAGAGACGAGCCACCATCGGAGTGAGCCAGTCGCGCACGAGGCGGATCGCGTCCGGCAGCTTGCTGATCAATACCTGCACCTCGTTCGCCACCGTCGGTACCAGCACCAGCACGACGAGCGCGAGCACGACCCCGATCGGAAGAAGCGCGATCGAAGCGGCCATCGCGCGCGGCATCCGTCGCGAGAGGCGCGTCACCCAAGGATCGAGCCATGCCGCCAGCAGGATGCCGCCCACCAAGGGATAGACAACCCACTTGAGCTGAAGCAGAATCCACGTCGCGAGGAGAAGTCCCAAGACCGCAAGGACGGCGCGTCCATCGGCTCGACCTCGCATCGGCCAGGCCAGGAGGACCGCCGCAAAGAGCAGCGGCACCCAGCCCACCTGTCGTTGGACGACCCACGCGAGAAAGAGGGTCAGCGCCAGCAGCAGCCAGTGGCGAAGGCCGAAGGCTCCCCTCATCGCACACTCCGGAGGATCGCGACTCGATGGGCTTCAACATCATCAACACGAAGGTCGAGTGGCTCGCGGAGGCGAAGCGGCCCTCCGAGGGGGACGGCCTGGTCATCCCTTCGAACGATCACCTCTGGATGACGGTCGGACCGGGGCTCGAGCTCAAGAAGTCGATGGGGAAGGAGATCGAGCTCGAGGCGGTGCGCCAGGGCCCGGTGGAGCCGGGCGCGGTCGTTCAGACCGAAGGGAGTGGGAGCGGCTACCGGAAAATCCTGCATGCCGCCGTGCTCGACCAGCACAACCACTGGGTCGAGGGGGCCGGACGAAGGGCGGCCGAGGCGATGATCGCGATGGCCGAAGGATCGAAGCTCACCTCCTTGGTCGTTCACCCCTTCCACCGCGGGGCGCCGGTGCACGCGCCGAGCGCCACGGCCGAGCTCTTCGCCGGCTTGATCGCCTCGCTGGAACGAGGATCCACCGTGAAGAAGGTGACGGTCCTGGTGACCGACGCCGAGGAGCAGGCTCTCTTTCAACAGGCTTTCGTTCAGGCGCTTAGCCACCGGAGCTAAACCTTCTTCACCGGGGCGATGAGGCGGCGGGGATGGCCCGAGATCACATCGCCCCCATCTTGATCGCCATCCAGCTGAAGCCGAGCGCGATGAGCGCCCAGATCGAGAAGAGTGCGATGACCAGCCCCCAGGCCTTGCCGCGTGTGATCGCTCCCACCACCGCGAGGCCAAGCGCCAGCGGTACGAGGTGATAGAGCTCGAAGACGTCAAAAAGCATCAAGACCGGTTGAAGCAGGCTCCCTTCGGACGAGACGAGCGAGGCGGGTCCGGCATAGATCTCGAGGTTCTGCGTGGCCGCTCGAAGCGGGATGAGGATCAGGTCCCGCGGCACGGTGACGAGCTGCGAGAAGGTGACCACGTGAAGCACATCGATGAACCTCGCCTTCCCGCCGAAGACGAAGTTGACGCCGAAGAGCAGGAGGCCCGCGGGCAGAAGGACGCCGAGGAGGCCCACCGCCACCACACGCGCGACCGCGGAGACGACGATGTTCTTGGTCGTGCCCGCGCGATCCTCCATCTCCTGGATCATCTTGTCCTTCTGGGCGGCGGAGAGGCGTTCGTTTCGATCCAGGATCTTCTGCGTCGTCTCGAGCTGCTTCTGGTCATAGAGGTTCTGGAGCAAGGCCGAATCCGCGATCTGGAAGAGGCAGACGACGAGCAGCCCCACCAGCCACATCGAGCCTGGCCGCGGGGCGACGAAGGCCCGGCTCGGCGCGGCGAAGAGATCGAAGAAACGCCGAACGAGCGAAGGGTGCGGGCTAGTTGAGCTCGAATCCACGGGGAGACCTCCCGACAGTGGTGCGGACGGGCCGGCGTTCGGTTGGCGGGGCATTCTCGTTTCCGCTTTGGACCTTTGTCAAGGAGCGACGCGGCCCGGTCGGGCACGATTGCTCATCTTCGGGTTGTACGTGGCCGAGACTAGGACGGGATGTGGAAAGTAAGCGAGTCACTTTGCCGTTTGACGCTTCAGGGCGGCGCGATAGAGAATCGAGACTGCGCGATCGCGGGGGGCGAGCCCTTCGGTCAGTCCGGGAAGGCCTAGTGTGAAGTCACGCCTCAAGCTTCTGTTGCTCAACCTCATCGATGCGGCGCTGCTCAACGTGGCTGCCCTGGCATCGCTTGCCCTTCGCTTTGACGGCGATATTCCGCCCGGCTACCTATATGCATTGGTCGGCGCCTCGCCGGTTTACACCTTCTTCATCCTGCTTCTGCTGAACGCGACCGGGGTGAACCGCGCGCTCTGGCGCTACGCCGGCGTTCCGACCCTCGTGTCGATGGTGCAGACCTTGGCCGCGGGCTTCTTCGGTCTCTATCTCGTGAATCTCCTCCCGCAGGAGAACATCTTCCCGAAGAGCGTGGTCATCCTCACGTGGGTGCTCTCCACCGGAATGATCTTGGCCAGCCGGATCCTCTGGAAGGCGCAACGCATCCGGCCGACCCGACGCCGCAAGGTGGGTGAGAGTCGGATCCTGATCGCGGGCGCGGGCGACGTCGGCGCGATGGTCGCGTCGGAGCTCTTGCGAAGCGATCGCTATCCAGGAAATCCGATCGGCTTCGTCGACGACGATATGGTGAAGCGTGGACGTCGCGTCGAATCGCTCGAGGTGCTCGGCACCACCTTCGATATCCCGCGTCTGATTCGCGAGAAGAACGTCCAGCAGGTGATCATCGCCGCGCCGTCGGCGCCCGCGCGATTGGTTCGGCAGATCGTTTCGCTCTGTCAGGACGCCGGCGTCGCGTGCCGGACCGTGCCCGCGCTCTCCGACTTCATCGCGAACCGCGATCCGCTCGGCCAGGTGCGCGACGTTCAGATCGAGGACCTCCTGGGCCGCGAGCCGGTCGTGATCGACAACGCGGGCATCGACCTTCGCGTGCACGGACGTGTCGTGATGGTGACCGGCGCGGGTGGCTCGATTGGCTCAGAGCTCTGCCGTCAGTTAGCCAAGTTCCGGCCGGGCCGGCTCGTCGCGGTCGATCACTGCGAGAATCGACTGACCTATCTGGGCCTTGATCTCTCCGAATCGCATCCCGAGCTGCCGGTGCTTCACGTGGTCGGCGACGTGCGCGACGACCTCGGGATGGCCGAGCTCTTCCGCGAGTACAAGCCCGAGATCGTCTTCCACGCCGCGGCGCACAAGCACGTCAACTTCCTCGAGCGCTCGCCGCGCGAAGCGATCCTGAACAACATCATGGGGACGCGAAACGTCGCGCGCGCCGCGTCCGAGAACGGCGTCGAGACCTTCGTCTTTATCTCGACCGACAAGGCGGTGAATCCCTCGTCGGTGATGGGCGCGACCAAGCGCGCGGGCGAGGTGCTGCTTCAGGCGATGGCCTCGAAGGTCAAGACCACCTTCGTCGCGGTCCGCTTCGGCAACGTGCTCGGCTCCGACGGCAGCGTGATTCCGATCTTCCGCCGCCAGCTCAAGCAGGGCGGTCCGCTGACGGTGACTCACCCCGACGCGCGGCGCTACTTCATGACCATCCCCGAGGCGAGCCAGCTCGTGATCCAGGCGGCGCTCCTCGGCGAGAGCGGCGACGTCTTCGTGCTCGACATGGGCGAGCCGGTCAGGATCAAGGACGTGGCGGAGCAGCTCATCCGACTCTCCGGCCTCCGTCCCGGGATCGACATCTCCGTGCGCTACGTCGGCCTTCGCCCGGGCGAAAAGCTCGAGGAGGAGCTCCTCACCGATTCCGAGCGCGCGCGAGTCACGCGGCACTCGAAGATCTTCCGCTGGGAGCTCGACGAGGTTCACCCCGACTGGGTCGAATCGACCGTCGACAGCTTGATCCGCCTCGCTCACCACGCGAGCCCCGAGGAGATCCGCGCCGGCCTGCAGAACCTCGTGCCGGAATATCGTACGCGCGCGGTCGCGGCGCTCCCGACGAAGCAGGAACAGGAGGCCGTGCTCCGACTCGAGGCGGCGCCGGCATCGTCGCGAACGACTCGCGGGTCGCATCTCGAAGCAAGGCCGGGGCAATCCGAGCCGGCGTGGAAGCGTTGGATCGACATGCCGATCTCCGTGCTGCTCCTGACCGTGATGTCGCCGGTCGCGTTCATCACGATCGGCCTGCACCGACTCTCCGGCGGAGGCAAGGTGCGCGTGATCCGCGAGGAGCGGATCGGTCGGAATCGTCGCCAGGCCGATCGGCGAGGCACCTCGAGCGAGGCCCCCATCGATCGGCGTGCGAATGACCGGCGCCAGCGCCCGCTGCCCGGACCGCCTTTCGTCACCTATCGCTTCGAGGCTTCAGGGCAACCGCGGAACGCCTTTCAGCGAGGAATCGCGGGCTTCCTGCAACGCTACCGCCTCGATCGGATCCTCTATCTCTGGAACGTCGCCCGTGGGGAGATGAGTCTCGTCGGCCCCTCCGCGCGGCTAATGGATGAAACGAGCTTCACTCAAGACTGGGCCGCGATGCGTGTGTATTCTCGGCGTCCGGGGCTGATCGGACCCGGCGCCGTCTTCACGACGGGCGAGGGGACGGATCCCCGCCTGCCGGAGCTGTACGATCGCTACTATTCGCGCTTCGGGGGCCTTCGGCTGGAGATCGAAACTTTGCTGCGGTCCGTGCCGAAGATACTTCGAGGGGAAGAGGCGCTTCCCGACTCGACAGATGAACCGCCTGATCTGGCCGCCCAGCCGGGCGGGGAGAAGCGCGGCCAAGCGCGTTGACCGAACTACGGAGGGTACATGCGTCGCAGGGAGCGCTGGGGATGGCGGTTCGCCGCTCTCCTCGTGGTTTTCATTTCACTGTTCGGAACCCGGTCGCGCGCCGCTGAAGAGTATGTCCTCGGTCCGGAGGACGTGATCTCGATCACCGTCTGGGAGCACCCCGAGCTCTCACGGACCGCCGTAGTTCGCGCGAACGGAACACTGACCCTTCCCCCGCTCGGCGATCTGGCCGCGGCCGGCAAGACGACGGCGACCCTCGCGCGTGACCTCGAGCGCCAGATGTACGCATCGCTGCGGCAGACGACGCAGGTCACGGTGTCGGTCGTCGCGTTCAACAGCCGCAAGGTTTTTCTCGCGGGGCAGGTGTCGGTGCCGGGCCGTTACTCCTTTGAACAGATGCCCGACATCGTGAACCTCCTTGGACAGGCGGGTGGGCTCGGTGCGGGAGGTGACCTCTCGCAGGTGCGCATTCTTCGTCGCGGCGATGCGGGTGAGCAGACGCTTCAGGTCGACCTCAACAAGGCGATCAAGCAGGGCGATCTGACCGGGCTACCCGCGCTTCAGCCCGGCGACGTCGTGTTCGTTCCGCCGACCGCGGGCGCAAGCACCGGAGCGGTGGGCGACGCCGTCTACGTGCTCGGCGAAGTGCAGCGTCCCGGCGGCTACTCCGTCGGTACCGGACTCGATCTGATGCAGGCGCTCGGACTCGCCGGCGGCACTACGCCGAACAGCGATCTCGCCCAAGTGGAGATCCTCGCGCGGGACGGCATGGGCGGAAGCTACCTGGTCAAGGTCGACCTCGAGGAGAAGCTCCGCTCGGGCAACGGTGGCCCCGAGGTTCGCGCCGGTGACACGATCCGCATCCCCTCGCGCACAACGAGCACGACCTATCAGGCGTGGAGCATGTTGCGCGCCGGGCTTGGAACGACCCGTGACGTGCTCAACCTTGTTTTGATCCGCGACGCGCTCAAGAACAACAACTGATTCCTATGACGAACTTCAGAGTGGTGGGGACTCGCACCCCGGGGGATGGCATGGACGGTCCCGCGCGCATGAAAGAAACGATCGACCTTCGCACGTACGTTCAGCTGCTGTGGCGGCGGAAGTGGATCGCGGTCATTCCGATGATCGTCGCCAGCATCGTCGGCTGGATCGTCACCATGCCGAAGTTCATGCGGCCGGTCTATCAATGCAAAGCCCAGCTGCTGGTCGAATTTCCTCGCGCCATGACCAAGGAGATGAACGCCCTGGTCGCCAGCCAGTCGATGGGGGAGCGGCTCGCGCACCTGGAGAGCCAGATCCAGAGCAACGACTTCCTCACCACCCTGATCACCAACGCAAACATGCGGCAGGACGGCTGGGTGAAGGATTGGGCGAAGAAGAACCAGCGGCGTTACCCCGACCTGTCGGAAGCGGAATTGGTCGACCTCTGGCTCATGCGCTACCTCCGCGGAACGATCCACATGGAGCCTTCCCAGAAGGGCGCCGGCAACACGATCGAGATCGTGGTCAACGACTACTATCCCGAGCGTGCGCGGAATCTCGTGCAGAGCATCGCGCAGGGCGTGATCGAGTCGAGCAAGAGCTCGCAGCTACGCCTGACGCAGGGCACGGAGGACTTCAGCAGCTCGCAGCTGCTCGAGTATCGCGATCGCCTCAACGATGCCGAGCAGAAGCTGCAGCGTTTCCAGGAGAGCCAGGCGGTCAAGCGCGTCCGCCCGACCATGCTCACTGAGGCGATCGTGGCTCGAGCGGAGCAGCTTCGCTCCGAGGCGCGCGATGACTACGCGCGACAGCAGTCGGAGGTGGCGAGCGCGGCCTCACAGCTGCGCGGGCTCGGCGTCAGCGCGGATCGAGTCGGCGGTCTGCTCGGTCAATCGGCCGCCGTCGCCGCGCTGAATGAAGGACGCTCGCTCGAGGAGACCTTCGTCCGCCAGTCGCTGATCGAGATCACGACGCCCGGGGTGGCGAGTCAGGCGACCGCGCTTCAGCTCGCGCGCAGCGCCGAAGGGGTGGTGCTCCAGGTTCGTTCCGGAATCGCCGCCGCGACTCAATCGAATCCCGCGGCCGAGCCGGTTGCGAAGGAGTATCTGCTCGCTCGTCTACGCTCGGAGTTCGCGCGCGCGCGCGTGGCCAACTTCGACGCCGAGTTCCGCGCCTATTCGGAGCGGATGACCTCGGCCCCCGAAGCCGATCTCGAGATGCGTCGCTTGCAGCAGGCGGTGGATCAAGCGCGCTCGGTCTACAACGCACTCAGCACGCAGGTCACCTCGACCCAACTGACGGCGGCCTACGAGTCGAGCCAGATCGGGGAGCGCATCAGCATCCTCGAGCCGCCGCAGCGCCCGCTTGCGCCGATCAAGCCGAAGCGGATGGCGATCGTCCTCATGTCCGTTTTGATGGGGCTCTCGCTCGGCGTGCTCGGCGCCTTCATCCTGGAGCAGCACGACCAGTCGTTCCGCGACGTGCGTGACCTCGAGGAAACGCTTCAGATCAAGGTCATCGGGACGGTGCCGAACATCCCCGAGATCAAGGGAAAGGGAAAGCGGCCCCGGAGCGCCGGCTTCGCCGAGTTCCTCGACGACTCGCCCGCCTATCGCGAGTTCCGGCGCACCGCGCTCGCCTTGCTGCGCGCCCCGGAGGGCGGGCCGGCCACCATCCTCCTCACCAGCGCGCGAAGCGAGGAAGGCAAGTCGACCGCCGCCACCTGCCTCGCGATGGCGATGGCGAAGGAGCTGCCGCGCGAACGCGTGCTCTTGGTCGACCTCGACTTCCGGAAGCCGAGCTTGGCTCGCTACCTCTCGCTCGACACGACCGGTCCCGACGTGGCGGCGGTTCTCCGCGAGCGACGCTGGCTCGAGGCCGCGCTACGCACCTCGCCGCTTCCCAATCTCTCGATCCTCCCCACGCAGGGCGGATCGCATCTCGCGGCCGAGGGGATTTCCGAGGACGCATTTCTCTGGCTCTTGCCCGAGCTGAAGCGACACGCCGATCGCGTGATCCTCGACTGTCCGCCGAATCTGCCGGTACCGGACGCGCTGATCATGGGGCCCCACGTCGACGCGGTGCTGATGGTGATCAAGGCCGGCTCCACCCCACGCGAGACGGTGCGAAGGAGCGTCGAGACCCAGCGCCAGTTCGGCGAGAACCTGATGGGTGCGCTGATGAACAACGTGTCCGAGGTGCTTCCGTACTACTACCACTACCGTCACTACGGCGATGGGTATCGAGCGCGTGGCTGAGGCAGGTGCGAGCGGGGGAGCGTTCGGCGCTTCCTCGGAAAGCGTTCCAGCGGAGCGGAATCGAGGGGCGGCGCCGGATCGCCTCTTTCGGCCGGCGTTGGTGGTGGGTGCGCTTCTCTTCGCGGTCGCGTTTCATCGCACCTTCGCGACCCTCTGGCGAACCTGGAACAACAACGACAACTACTCGCACGGTTTCCTCATCCCGCCGATCGCCTTCTTTCTGGTGTGGCAGATGCGCGCCAAGCTGCGCGCGCTTCCGATTCAGCCGAGCGTGCTCGGTTTCGGCGTCCTCGTGGCTGGAGTGCTGTTGCAGGTCGTCGGCATTCGCGGCGACGTCACCATCTTTCAGGGCTATGCCGCGATTCTGGTTCTGACCGGCCTGGTCTGGACCTGGTTCGGTGGAGCGTGGGCGCGACAGCTCGCCTTCCCCCTCGCGTTCCTCTCCTTCATGGTGCCTTCGGCGCCGTGGTTTCTGAATCAGGTCAGCTTCCGCTTGAAGGTGGTGGCGGCGAACGGGGCGGTGCAGCTCGCGCAGGCGATGGGCGTCGCGGTTTCGCAGCGGGGGATGGATCTTTACTTCCCGACCGGAACGCTGACGGTGGAGAACGCTTGCAGCGGCCTCAACTCGCTCGTCGCGCTGATGGCGCTCGGCGCGCTCTTCGCTTACATGGGGAATGGTCCGGCGTGGAAGCGCTGGGTCCTCTTTCTCGCGGCGATGCCGGTCGCGGTTCTCGCGAACATCCTGCGGCTGACCTCGCTCTGCGTGATGGCGGTCTTCACCTCCGCGAAAACCGCATCCGGACACTTCCATGACATCGGCGGCTTCGTCCTTTTCGGGATGGCGTTGCTGATGCTCGGCGCGATCAAGCGGGTGTTGCGATGCTAGCGGCATCCTCGCGCGCGCGATTCCAGCTCGTCGGCTCGCTCGCGCTCCTCGCCTTGCTGGCAGCCTATGTCCTCTTCATTCCGCCGGGCAGAGCGAGCACCATCCACCTCACGACGCTTCCGGGCGAGATCGCGGGCTTCAGCGGAAGAGATCTCCCGCTGGAGCAAGCGGTGCTCGACGACCTCGATCCGGACGGAATCTTGATCCGACGTTACGAGCGGGCGGGCGTGTCGCCGGTCTGGCTCGTCGTGGTCTATTTCGAGAACGCGCGCCTAGGTGCGCACAACCCGGAGCTGTGCTATCGCTCGCAGGGATTCGACGTGAAGCTCGAAGCCGATCGCGCGCTCGAGAGCGCCATCGGCACCGTTCCATGCAAGGTGTTCGAGGCAACGCGTGGCGACCGGCAGGAGCTGGTGAACTACTTCTGGTATACGGCCGGCCGGCGCGCGATCGGGGAGGTGAAGACCTTCCGCGATCAAATGTTCTTCCAAGGATTGAAGAGCAACCGCTCTTTCGGGGCGTTCGTGCGGATCTCGACCCTCACGAACGGAGATCGCGCCGGTGCCGACGCGCTGCTCGCTCGCTTCGTGGAGCAGCTCGCGCAGGACCTGCCCGCGATGATTCCGGAAGAGAACTAGGCTTAGGGAGGAGTCGCCGTGTCACAGCTCAACCTGGCCGTCTGGGCCCTCTGGGAGAGCCTGAAGGATCTGAAGCGCGGAAAGCTCTGGGCGCCGTTCTTGGTGCTCGGTATCGCGCAGCTGCTGTTGGTGCTGGCATTGACGCAGTTCCACCAGCCGATCTTCTCCTGGGCCTTCGTTCCGTTCCTGCGGAGCACCTTCGGTCCGGCGGTGCTGCACTATCCGATCTTCTTCCTCGCGCTGCCCGACCTCTTCACGCGCATCAACATGTTCATGGACTATCTCCTCGGTTGCCTCACGATCGGCGTGGCGGCGGTCCTGATCTGGCGCACCGCCGCGCGCGAGCCCGAAGGTCATCCCTGGGGTGAAGCGGGGAAACGTTATCTCTCGCTCTTCCTCGTTCGGACCCCCGCGTTTCTGCTCATCCTCGCGTTGACCTTGGGGCTGCCGAAGCTGCTCGGCGTGACGGGGGAGGATGCTCCGGGGAATACGGTGCGGATGCTGCGCTACGGCAGCTTCTTCGCCGGCGTGCTCATCGAGAGCCTCTTCGTCTACACGCCGATCTTTCTCCTGGTCGAAAGGAAGAACGTGGGGCAGGCGCTCCAGCGGACGATGCAGTTCTTCTTCCGCCTGCCGGTCGCGACCCTGCTCTTCGTCTTCGTGCCCAATCTGATTCAGCTCCCGGTCGCCTACGCGCTTCGCCGAAGCGACAAGGTGATGGACAGCCTCTCGCCCGAGATGGTGGCCGCGCTGGTGATGGCGACCATCTGCGCCTACGTCTTCGTGAACTACTTCATGGTCGCCTC
>CAZZAH010000002.1:36984-39909 GCA_964652115.1 uncultured bacterium
TGGTGATGGCGACCATCTGCGCCTACGTCTTCGTGAACTACTTCATGGTCGCCTCGGCGGTCAGGGTCTATGGCGCGCGCCAGGGAGGTGACCGATGAGCACCGTTCTTCCGCGACCCATGAAGTTGGTACGGCTCGCGCGTACGCTCCCGGTGCTTCTGCTCACGCTCCTTCTGGGATGTGCCGAAACGCCGCTCTCGACGCGGTACAACGCGGAGAAGAAGCTCTACCGCGCGAGGAAGACGCTGCAGCGGGTCTCGAACAACCCCGAGGCGGCCGGCCCTCTGCGCGATGACGCGATCGGCCGCTTCCAATCGATCTTGTCCGAGTACCCACTCTCACGAGCGAGGGGCGACGCGGAAGAGGTGCACGGACTCGGGATGGTGCGGACGGCGGCGGCGGTGCACCTCTCGAATCTCTACCGGGACGGGAAGGAGCGGGACAAGGCGATCGCGGTGCTGCGCTCGATTCGCGAGGAGACGAAGTCCGATCCCGATTTGGGGCTGCGTGTCCACACCGAGCTGATCGCTCTCCTCTCACGCCCGCTCGAGCCGGACAGCCTGGTCGATGTGCTGCGCGCCGCGGCCGAGGATCTTCCGGCCGCGACCTCCGACGGAAAGCCGATCCCGCTCGTGATCGAGGCACCGCTGACGGTCGTCGATGTTCTGGAGAACACCGGCCAGACCGCGCGCGCCGGCTTGGAGCTCGAGGCCGCGCGCGTCTACTACGAAGAGGTGGCGCGGAAGTACCCGGGGACCGAAACCGAGGTTGTGGCCGGGATCGAGCTCGCCAAGGTTGCCCTCCGTCAGGGCCGGATCGATGACGCGGAAGCACTGTTGGTGCAGGCGCAAGCGCTGCCGGCGGCCAAGCCGTACGAAGGGGCGATCCTCTTCTCGCTCGGCGGCGTGCGCGTACAGCGACGAGAGAGCGCCGGCGCCGCGATCGCCAGCTTCCGTGAGCTGGTCGCGCGGTTCCCCGAGGACACGAACGCACCCTCCGCGCTGATCCAGATCGGAAGCGCCATGAACGCGCTCGGCAATCCCGATTCCGCGCTGGCCGCCCTCGCGCTGGTCGAGAGCAAGTATCCTCGCGACGCGAACGCGGGATCCACCGCGCGACTCGCCTCCGCGCGCGTCCTGGCGCAAGCGGGTCGATGGACCGAGGCGGTGCGGACGCTGCGGAGTCTCTCGGCCGACTATCCTCGCACCAACCCCGGATTGCTCGCGCCGATCGAGGCGGTCTCTTACCTCGAGGACAGCGGACAGAAGGAAGCGGCGCAGCTCGCGCTTCGAGACGCCGCCGCGACCTACGAACGAATGGCGAACGAGTTGGCGAAGGACTCCGCCGTCCGAGGCGCGTTGGTGCCGTTGGCGCTCGATCACCTGGCAGAGGCGAACGAGCGGCTAGGCGAGTGGCAGAAGGCGGTCGATGCGCTCCTCACTCGCGCGCAAAACTTCCCGGACCGGGACGACTCGCCGTTCGCCTATGTGCGTGCCGCCGGGTTGCAGGAGCTCAGGCTCCATGACCGTGCCGCGGCCATCCGCACGCTCGAGCTCTTGACCGGCCGGTATCCCGACCTCCCGCTTGCGCGGCAGGCCGAGGCGAAGATCGCGCAGCTAAGAGGAGCTTCGTGAGCGAACCGCTGAAGCAGCCTCCGCACGAGCTCGGTGGATCGGCGGCTGGGCCCACGCCGCCCGCCAGGCGCGTGCCGCACATGTTCCGCGCCGACGTCCCCCAGAGCTGGCGACCGGGGCCTCGCTTTTGGACCGTCGCCTTGACCTTGGCGGCGATGGTTCTGGTCGGCTTGTTCGCCTTCGCTCACTACGAGCTCGAGCAAGCGCCGCACCGGCTGTGGAAAGCGCTCTTCGGCATGGTGGTGGCGGTGCTCTTCGTGTTTCGTCCGGGGCTCACCCTCTACGCGCTGCCCTTCGCCTTCGCGTGGAAGGAGATGCTGCCGGTCACGCCGATCCCGCTTCTGAACGCGATGAACCTCCTGACCTACGTGCTCATGATCACCTGGGTGGCCAATGCCGCGCTGCAGAAGCGACCGATGTTCGAGCGCTCCCTCGTGACGGTGCCGCTCGCCCTCTACCTCGGATGGACGGCACTCTCGTGGGTGCACGGCGAGCTCGAAGGGGGCTACGGCGTTCCGATTCAAAAGAGCATCCAGGCTTTTTGGAATCACATGAGCGGCTTCGTCCTCTTCTTCCCGCTGCTCTTCACCATTCGAACGATGAAGCAGGTGCGCGTGCTCACGATCTGCTTCTGCCTCGGCGCCGCGTCGGGGGTCTTCAGCTTGCTCTCGGAGTACGCAGAGTACGGCGGCGACCATCGAGTGGCCGGGGCCATCGGCGACCTCAACATCGCGGGAGCCTTCTACGCGGTGCTCGCGGTGTTCACGCTCGGCATGCTGCGTGTGCGCGGCATCTCGCTGTGGTCGCGCTTGGGTGTAATCGGCGCGACGGTCGGCTCGGTCACCTCGGTCCTCCTCACCGGCTCGCGAGGAGCGCTCCTCGCCTTGACCCTCGGCAGCCTGCCGCAAGCGCTCCGCGCGGGGGCGGTGGGATTCTTGAGTGTGGCGCTGCTCGGCTTCGGCCTGACGGTCGGCGCGCCCGACATGGTGAAGGAGCGCGTGCAGAGCACGGTAAAGGCCTTCACGCAGGGCGAGAGCCCCGAGACGGGCACGACCGAGCTCGAGTCGGTCGACGCCACTTCGGGTGGACGGCTCCAAATCTGGGGCGCGGTGCTCACCATCGTGGCGCAGAAGCCGCTCCTCGGGGTCGGTCTCTACCGTTTGGCGCAGACGGTGGAGGAGTCGATCGGGCGCTACAAGGTGGCCCACAATCTCTACCTCGAGCTCTTGGGGGAATCGGGCGTCCCCTGCCTGCTGATCTTTCTCTTCTGGATGTGGCGCTGCGTGAAGGGC
>CAZZAH010000003.1:0-5931 GCA_964652115.1 uncultured bacterium
CGACCAACGACCCGCATGAACCTCCTCATCAACACTCCTCCTCCGGCATGCTGGGCGGACGGAGCGCTCTCCGCTTCCACCCGAACTCGTGGTCCCGCGGGACCGCTCTCGCGAACACAGGAACGGCGAAGGGGCTTGCCCGTCGCCGTGCGGACGATACGAGCCGGGTGAAGAGTCGGTTGCATCGCGTCGTTACGACCAGCGAGCGTGGCTAGGGCGAGAGTCGATAGAGCATCCGCGGGAAGGGGATCGCCTCGCGCAGGTGATCGATCCCGCAGAGCCAGGAGACGGTTCGCTCGATCCCCATTCCGAAGCCGGAGTGGGGGACGCTGCCGTATCGGCGAAGGTCGAGATACCACTCGTAAGGCGCCTGCGGCAGCTGATGCTGCTCGATCCGTTCGAGCAGAAGCTCGAGCCGATCCTCGCGCTGTCCCCCGCCGATGATCTCGCCGTAGCCTTCGGGCGCGAGCAGGTCGACCGACAGGGTGGAGAGCTCGTTCTGCGGATCGCGCTTCATATAGAAGGCTTTGATCTCTGCCGGGAATCCATGGACGAAGACCGGACGATCGAACTTGGCGCTGATGACCGATTCGTCCGGCGCGCCGAAGTCGCCGCCCCACTCGAAGCGCGGCTCGTCCGGACCCTTGGCCGCGTTGATCATCTCGATCGCCGCGTCATACGACACGCGCGGGAAGGGCGCTTGCACGCGCTCCAGGACGGACGTGTCGCGCTCGAGCACCTTGAGCTCCTCCTTCATTCGATCGAGCACGCGACCGACGAGGTAGCTCAGCATCTCCTCTTCCAAAAGCATGATGTCGCCTAAGTCGGCGAAGGCGATCTCCGGCTCGATCATCCAGAACTCGATCAGGTGCCGCCGAGTCTTCGACTTCTCCGCGCGGAAGGTGGGGCCTAGGCAATAGACGCGGCCGAAGGCCATTGCCGCCGCCTCCATGTAGAGCTGCCCGCTCTGCGAGAGGTAGGCCTTCTGGTCGAAGTACTCCGTTTCGAAGAGCGTCGTCGTCCCCTCGCAAGCCGAAGGCGTGAAGATCGGCGCGTCGATGCAGACGAAGTCGCGATCGTAGAAGAAGTCGCGACAGCCCTTCAGGAACTCGTTCCTTACCTTGAGCACCGCGTGCTGCTTCCGCGAGCGGAGCCAGAGGTGGCGATGATCGAGCAGGAAGGCGTCGCCATGCTCCTTGGGCGAGATGGGGAAGTTCTCCGAAGGCGAGAGCTCCTCAACCTCCGTCACCTGGAGCTCGACGCCGCCGGGCGAACGAGGCTCCTCCTTCACCTTTCCGCGAAGACGGACGCTCGACTCTTGGCTGAGGCGGCCGGCCCGCTCGAACGTCTCGGGGGAAAGCTCGGGCCCAAAGAGCACGCCCTGCACCCAGCCGGAACCATCCCGCACCACCAGGAAGACGAGCTTCCCCTTCGCGCGTCGATGGTGCACCCAGCCCAAAACCTCGACGTCCTGCCCGATGTGCTCCCGCAGGTCCTCGATCCACGTGCGCTGCATGTCGGTTACGCCCCTGGTCCGACCGTCGGCACGGCGAAGGACCGGTCAAATGGTTCTCGCGTGAAGTCACTGCCCTTGAAGTAACTGGCTCTTAAGTCTCTGGACCGGACGTGCCGATACGGTAAGGGCTGCCGGCACCTTCCCGTCCACGGTCGATCGGTGCGGCAGCCTAGTCATCGGGGCTCGACCGAGTCAACGGGAATCCAGCCAATGCATAGCGCCAAGTCGCTCATACCTAAGTGGTTTCCTCGATTGCTAGCGCTCGCGCTGGTCGTGCTCGCGATCCCCTATTCCGCGGCGCTCGGCGCGACCTCGGACGAGATCGACAGCGCGCGGCGGAGCTTCCCCGGCGGGGCGCATCCACCGGCCGCCCTCGACGCTCTCATGGCGGGCGACGCGGCGTGGAAAGCGCACGACGGCGCCAGCGCCCTCCGCCTCTGGCTCCGTTCGGCCGAGCTCGACCCGGACTTCCTGGCGCCCCGATTGGAGCTGGCGCGGATCTACCTCGTCTCCGACCCCGCTCGCTATGCCGGGACGGTTCGCGAGATGCTCGACATCCTCGGCCGGGACTTTCGAGCGCAGCGCTGGCTTGCCGCCAACACCGCGATGGAGATCGCCGTCAGCGTCGCGATCGCGGTCCTGCTTCTCTTCCTGGGGCTCATGGCCCGGCATCTCCGCGCACTTCACCACGCCATCGCCGAAGGGCTCTCCTTTCTCCTCCACTCGAAGAAGCCGGCCGATCTGCTCGCCTGGACCGTGCTTGCCTTGCCGCTGCTCGCGAACATGGGCGCCCTCGTCACCGGATGCTTCTGGGTCTTCCTCGCCTCCTTCCGCTTCTCGCGTGGGGAGCGAATCCTTGCCCTCTCGGCCGGCGCGGCGACCATCCTCCTCGCGCCGTTCCTCTGGGTCACGCGACCCTTCTGGGCGGAAGATCCTCGGGGACGAGACGCGGCCGGGATCTACGAGCTGCAGCAGGCGCCGAGCTTGCCCCCCGCGCGCGATGCCATCGCGTCCTGGCTGGCGGTGTCGCCGAACGCCGGGCCCGCCTGCTACCTCGAAGGGCTGGCCCGTCTCTCGAGCGGCGAGGCGGCGACGGCGGGCGATTGGTATCTGCGCGCCGCTCAGGATCGGGACGTGCCGCCGCGCGTGCTCGAGACGAACACCGGCAACGCACTCCTCGCCGCCGGCAAGCGAAAGGACGCGCTCCTCCGCTACCACCGCGCGATCGAGCTCGATCCGAAGGCGTTCGAGCCGCACTACAACCTCGCGCTGGCGAGCGCCGCGCAAGGCGAGTACCTGCAAGCCGACCGCGAGCTCGACCGCGCGAGCCGATTGAATCTCGATCGACTGCGCGCGCTCGGGCGAGATCGAGCCGAGCATCAGGATCTTCGACCGCTCGACGCACTCTGGAACACGAACGAGCTCTGGGCCTGGGCCATCGGCCGTCCTTCCAGCGCGCCGGCTCCCGCCGCGCTCCTCGCGCTCGCGCCGATGCGAAGCTTGGCCTGGACGTCGCCGCTCGCGCTCCTCGCGATGATGCTCGGCGTGCTCGCGGGTCGATCGCTGCGGCGCCTGATCCACGTGCACGTCTGCTATCAGTGCGGCACGCCGGTCTGTCGCCGCTGCTTGGTTCGCCTCGATCGTCGCGCCTACTGCATGGGATGCGCGGAATCCCTCGGCGGCCAGTCGACCGAGGAGACGACGCGACTCCTGCTTCGTCGCCTGCTCGATGAACGACCCGCGTGGAGCTCGAGGCTTCTGCCCTGGCTGGCGGTGTTGCTTCCGGGGATAGGCCCGGTGCGTTATGGACAGGCCGGATTCGCCGCCGTGACGAGCCTCTTGACCGGCGTCGGCCTCGGCTTGATCTGGTACCCCCACTGGGGTCAGGGGCTCGTGTCGTCCCACTTCGTCGATCCCGCCACGACCTGGTTGCGCGGCGTCGGCATCGCTTTGCTCATCTTGGCATCGCTGACCAGCCTCTTCGGCTATCACCTCGGACGGCGTCGAGAGCACAGCCTACGCGGCTTCCTCTCGCGTGACGTCGATCGCCTCGCGGCGTAGTGGGGATCGTGTATGGCGCTTGAAGGAAGCCTCAGCGAGTTCAGTGTCTTGGAGACGCTCCAGCTGATCGGCATGCAGAAGAAGACCGGGCGCTTGGACGTCTCCTCCGGTCGTCAGCGCCACTCGCTCCACTTCCGCGATGGGCTCCTGGTGAGCTGCGAGGCAACGCGCGGCAATGACCGCGATCCCTTCCTGGCCGCGTTGGTCGGGCTCGGGCAGCTCGGCAGCGAAGAGGATCGACGCTATCGCGCGACCATCACCGCCACGCCCGATCTCTGGAGCCGCATCGTCGACTCGGTTCCGCTCGAGCCGGAAACGCTGGAGGAAACCCGCCTCCTCGCGATGCAGGCGACGCTCGATCCGGTGCTGCTCTGGAATCGCGGACACTTTCAGTTCGACTCGGACTGTCCGGTGCCGAGCGACTTCCCGGGATGGAACACGGAGCAGATGCTGCTCGAATCGATGCGGCGCTTGGACGAGGCGGCCGACCTCAAGGCGGGTGAGTTCCCTCTCGGCGCCGTGCCCTTCGCGATGCCGGGCCTCGGATTCGAGCCGGAGCGCGCGGCCGATGATGTGCTGGCGGCCTCACTCGAACGTGCCTTCTTGGCGAGGGTCGACGGCAAGCGCACCCTCGGCGATCTGATCAAGAATCTCGGCGTGGCCGAGTACGACATCCTGAACGCCGCGCGCGTGCTTCGATTGAGGAGGAGGATTCGCCTCGAGACGAAAGGCCGAAGCGCCGACGGCACGCAGCTCCTGCTCGAGCAGCCGTTGCGCTTGCGGCATCCTCTGCTCTACCTCGGCGCGGTGCTGCTCGTCTGCGCGCTTTCGGCGACCGGGCTCTTGGTGCACCGCGCCACCGTGCGCGCGGCCGAGATGCAGCTCGCGATCCCCGCGCGCGATCTCTTCGAGCGAGAGCGCGACCTCAAGACCGCGCTCGAGATCTACCGCCTGCGGCACGATCGCTATCCGAGCCGATTGTCGGACCTGCAATCGGCCGGGCTCTGGCGCGACCCGGCCGAGCGCGAGGAAGGACGCTACCGCGTGGCGAGCGCCGGCCTGACCTACGAGTGGACGCCGCTTCCGGAGGATGCCGCGCTCAGTCGCTGAGCCACCTCGGTCAGATCCTCGACCACCTCGACCTCTCGTCCGAAGAGCCTGCCGCCCTGCCGACGCAGCGCCTCCTCGGTCTCGCGTCCATAGCCGGTGCGGATGAGGACCGGCTTCACCCCCGCTCGAACGCCCGCTTCCAAATCAGACATCGAGTCGCCAACCAGCACGCTGCGTCCGAGATCGAGTCGATGCCGGTGCGCGCTTCTGAAGAGGAGGCCGGGCTCGGGCTTTCGGCAGAGGCACGGACCGGTGAACTCGGGGTGGTGCGGGCAAACCTCGATCTCGAGGAGCTCGATCGACTCGGCGCGAAGGAGCTCGCGAAGGCGTCGGTGAACACGCCTGAGCCCCGCGCGATCGAGCCCGCCGCGCGCGAGGATCGATTGGTTCGTGATCACGACGAGCGCGTATCCGAGTTGCTGAATCGCGCGGAGCGCCGCCCCCGCGCCTTGCGGAAGCGCTACCTCCTCGGACTTCGAGAGGTACGAGACGAGCTCGAGCAAGGTGCCGTCGCGATCGAGAAAGAGCGCCGGCTTGCCGGCCGGTCGCGCCGCATCGACCAGCTCGAGCACGCTTCGTGTGACCCGCTCGACCGAGAGGCCGGTCAAGCACTCGATCTGCGTTGGGCAGCTCCGCGCGAAGCAGGGCGAGCAGGCGACGCGTTCGTACACGACCCGCGCCTCCGCTCCCGACGGGCCGGTCCAGGCGGGCGAGGTCGACCCGAAGATGCCGACCACCGGCGCGCCCGCGGCTTGCGCGAGGTGAAGCGCGCCCGAGTCGTTGCTCACCACCGCACGGATCTTCGACAGCAGAGCGAGCGTTTGCCGCAGCGAATGGAGGCCGGCCAAGCTCTCGCTCGCCTGCCCTCGCGCGTCGAGCGCGTCGCGGAGGCGAACGGTCGATTCCACCTCATCGGCGCCGCCCACCCAGACCACCGACCAGCCGGTCTCGATCAGACTCGAGGCAAGCGCCGAGAAGCGCTCCTCCGGCCAGCGCTTCGTGTAGCCGTAGGTGGCGCCGGGCGCGAGGGCGATGGTGCGCGCGGGATCGAGCTCCAGCCGAGCCCACTCTTCCCCGGCCCACGCGATCTCCTCCGCGCGAAGCGGCAGCACGCAGTCGGTCGGCGCGGTCGAGAGCGTGCGATCGAATCCGCGGCGAGCCAGCGCGTCGACGAGCCGGAGATACTGCTCGCGAAGCGGCCGCACTCGATCCGGCGCCTCGGGGATCTCGTTCAAGAGCGAGGC
>CAZZAH010000003.1:6031-7351 GCA_964652115.1 uncultured bacterium
CCTTGAGCGCGGGTGCCGCCATGACCGCGTCGCCGATCCAGTTCGGTACTCGAACGAGGACACGGCCCTCCGGCTCGCGCGAGGTCATGGGTTGGCGCTCGCCGGGATCGAGAGAGCGCCCGCGCGCGTGGTGTCGGTCAGCGCATCGATACGGCGAAGAATCGCTTCCGCCTCCGCGCGCTCCGTGGCGTCAGGCGCGAGCGCGAGGTAACGGCCCAACGCTCGCTTCCCCTGCCCGAGCTTTCCTTGCGCGAGAAAGGCGCGCGCGAGCTCGTAGTGGATCGGCGGATAGTCGGGCTGGAAGGTCAGGGCCATGCGCAAATTTCGCTCCGCGCGATTCGGGACCTCGAGCGCGAGGTACGCTCGCGCCGAATTGTAGAGCAGCTCGACCGACTGCGGCTCGACGCGCAGACCCTGGTCGAAGCTCTCGGCCGCGCGTTTGGGATCGCCGTCGGCAAGATAGACCAGGCCGAGGTTATTGAGCAGCGGCCCGGAGAGCGGCGCGAAGCGCAGGCCGGCGCGAAGCAGCACCGCCGCCTCGGCATCGCGGTGGCTCCCGAGGTAGAGCGCCGAGAGCGAGCTCACGAAGGGGATGAGGTCGGGCGAGTATCGAAGCGAGTCGAGCTCCCGTTCGGCCAGCGGCCGCGTCCAGTCGCCCCCTTCCCGCAGCCGATAGAGGCGATAGCCGCTTGGGCCTTCTCCCCACTCCTTGACCAACCGTCCTTCCGACTGAAGCAATCGATAGAGTCCACGCGGCAGCGAGGCATCGCTGCGCTCGAGATTCGCCCTGACCTGCGCGCCTGAGAGAAGGACGTAGCGAAAGCCCGAGTACCATCGATGCCAGTAGGCGAAGTCGTAGCGATCGGGCGCACGGCTGTCGCGAGGCAAGACCCACGCGTTTTGCGGCGCGGTGACGGCGCCGGGAAGCGGTCGCTCCGCGATCCAGAGCGTGTCGCTCCCGACCCAGGTCGCCATCTCTTCGCCCCAGCTCGATCCTGCGGAGGGACCACGTCGTCCGCCTCCGAACAAGATCAAGCTGAGCACGAACGCGAACACCGCGAGCTCGACCGCGCGAAACCTCGGCCGTAGCGACGACAGATGCGTGAGTCCCGCGCCCGCGCCGACCAGCAGGAGCGGCGCGAAGGAAGTCTGCGCGGCGCCGGCGCGCGTGACGCCGCTCAAGTACGGCAACCCGACCTGCGCCACGCCGATCGCGAGGAGGAGCAGAACCGCGCGCCGCGAACCGCGCCACAGCGGAACGAGGAGAAGCACCAGGGCCAAGCTTCCGAAGCGACCCCAGAAGCCGCCGAGGTTGAGCAC
>CAZZAH010000003.1:7451-13308 GCA_964652115.1 uncultured bacterium
CGCCAGGAGGAGCGGCGCGACGAGAAGCATCGGGCTCAAACCGGAGACCGCGCTCGCGAAGCCCGGCGCGGCGAGAGCCCATGCGACGAGGGCGATCGCGGGAACCCGACGCCACGAGCTCGACTCATCGTCCGGAGGTCCGTGCAATGCTCGCCACCGATCGAGCAAGCGAAGCGCGAGCATCACCGTGAGGGCCGCCAGCAAGCACCACTCGATCCGAAGGAGCATGCGCCAGCCATCGGAGTGCTCAGCCAGAACGACCGCGCGCGGCGCACCCTTCGCCAGAAGGCACGCGACGAGCTGAGCCGGCACGAGCAGGGGCAAGGCAGCCGCGCTCCACGACGGCAGGACGGGACCTCGCGTGCCCGGGGGCAGCGCGTTCAGCGTCAGCGCGGAGCGATCGAGATAGATCCGGCTCGCGTTCTCGCTCTCGCGCGGCGCGCGCCAAAGAAAGGCTAGCGCCAGCGCGACCAGCAATAGAGCCCAGGACGCCGTGGCGCCGGCCCGAGAAGCAGCGTTCGGTTTCGGCATCCCTTCCGAGGTTCTACGCGCTAGTAGTCGAGCCCGAAGGAGAGGAAGCCCCTCGCCTTCCCAAAGGTCCGCGCCAGATCGGTCCGCCAGGAGAGGTCCCACTTCAGCACGGTGAAGCCGAGATTCATGCTGGCGGAGAGCCCATACGACGCGAAGAGGTCGTTGGTCTTGAACAGACCGGAGTGCGCGGCGAAGGGCTGGAAGGCCTCGTCCTCATCCCAAGCCGCACCGGTGTCGAAGAAGAGGGCGCCCCGCACGCCGGCCAAGGAAAGCGCCAGGGGCCAACCGAGCTGCAGCTGCTCGATCAGCGGGAAGCGGAATTCGAGATTCTGCAGCACCAGGTTCGATCCTTGGAATTCGCCGAAGTCGTAACCGCGGAGCGTGTACGGTCCGCCGAGCTGGAACTGCTGCGGATCGCGTCCATCGGAACGCGCACCGACGATGCGGTAGGCGAGTGCGTAGCGATGCCGCACGTTGAAGTAGCGCCGGAAGTCGGCCACGTAGGTGCGGAAGTAAAGGTCGCCCATGCCGACGTCGACCGACGCGCGTTGACGCCCGCCGCTGATCGGACCGGTGATGCCGTAGAGCGTGTTGTCGTGCACCAAGGCGAGTCCCGGCTCCGCGTAGTAGTAGGTGCCGGTCTCCCCGACCGGATAGTAATAGCCGGTGCCGTCGACACGCTCGCGCAGCCGATCCTCGGTGACCGACTGTGCCTCGATCGACGCTTCAAAGCGGCTGAATCGACTCCACGGACGCTGCACGGTGAAGTTGAGCCCGCGATAGATCCGACTCAAGAACTCGTCCTCGGTGTCGGTGGTGAAGATGTAGGAGTCGTTCCGGAACTGAAAGGCGCTCACTCCCCAGCTCGTTCGATGCTTCAGGTTCAGATACTCGAAGAGAAGGTTCGAGTCCTTGAGGCTGCCGTAGACGTCGGCTCCGACCAGGATCACGCGATCGCCCAAGAGATCGGAGAAGCGAAGCACGCTCTGCGCGGCGAGGCCGAGGTTGCTGGCGAAGAATCCGTTCGCCGAAACGTAGTCGGCGCTGAAGCGCGGTCGATAGGGCTGAACGTCGATCTCCTCGTCCTTCGGCAACGCGCGCTTCTCTCCGAAGACGCGGGCGGCGAAGAGCGGATCGGGCTCTCCGCTCGCGAGGGCCGAATCGCCATCGGCACGGCTCCGAAGCGAGGTCCCGATCGAATCACGGCCGACACGATCGAGGCTTTGCACCGTCGACCAGAGGCTGTCGAAGCGCGCCGCCTCGCCGTCGCGGTGACGAGGCAGGAGCGAGTCCCCGCGCGCGCCCCCACGCGGCTCACGCGCGAGGTCCGCCAAGGGCACATCCGCAACGCTTGCCGGCGGATCGATCACCCGGGTGGACGAATCGCTCGGCGCGAGCGCCTCGGCGACGACCTCGCTCTCCGGGGTCGAGTCTGCAGGGGCGTGCTCCGCCGCGAGGCGGCGAAGGAACTCGGTCGCCAACGGTCGCGCGCTGCTCGAGGCACGGAGCGCCTTCGCCGCGCCGATCGCTTCCGCTGCCAACTCATCCTTGAGCTCGGACCAGGGCCGTCCCGTCTCCCACAAGAGGAGCGGGTCCTTGACCGCGAAGAGGTCCCAAGTCCCGGCGCTGAACGCGGAGAAGACCATGCGCCGTCCGTTACGCGAGAGCGAGACCGAGGTCCCCGTCGGAATGATGCCGGAGACGCCGGTCAGAACATCGCTCACGCGGCGATCCTCATTCGTCTCCAGGTCACGAATCCAGAGGTTCGCGATGCCGGTTCGATCGGAGACGAAAAGGAGGTGCTTGCCGTCGGGAAAGTAGTGCGGGTCGACGCAGCGGCCGTCCTGTCCCGGAGGCACCGTGATCTCGCGCGTGGCCACATCGAGGAAGCAGAACTGCGGCAGACCGAAGATCAGGTTGTCGAAGTCGAGGCCGGTGCCGCGATCGCTCACGAAGACGATCGTCTTTCCATCCGGCGAGTAGCGCGGCGACGAAACCAGAAACCGCCCCTGCGTCAATCGCTCGAGCCCGCTGCCGTCGGGATGCACGCGGAAGAGCTGCGAGCGGCCCCCTTCGAGCCCCGCGAAGGCGATCCACTGCCCGTCGGGCGAGAAGCTCGGATTGAGCACGCCGTCGGTCGGCGGGCGGATCCGCTTCACGATCTTGCCGTCCCGCACCCGCTGCACGTAGATCGCGTCGCGTCCGCCATAGAGCGACACGAAGCAGATCGATTCGCCGTCGGGCGCCCAGTCGAGCGAGCTGGTGTAAAAGCGAAGGCTCTCGAAGTCGGCTTTCCTCTCCCCCTTCACCAATCGCTTCTCGATTCGCCCGTCGACCGCCGAGGCGAGATAGATGTCGTTGTACATCGACGGATTCGAGAAGTAGACCATCCGGTCGCCTTCGGACGAGAGCGCCGGCCCTAGGTTCACGCTGGCGAGGTCGCGATCGGCGTGGGTCAGGCGATAGGCGAACTCCTCCGGCTTCACGTGATCGCGGATGGTCGGCAGGTATTCGCGCCGGACGTCGTCGACCCAATTCTCGCTGAACTTCTCGAGCGTGATGCCGAGCGTCTCCTCGAACGCGCGCGAGATGTTGCGCGTGTGCGCCACCTTCTTCAGCACGTCGCCCAAGGCCTGGTCGCCGAAGGTGCGCCCCATGTAGGCCATGACCGATTGCCCATAGCGATAAACGCGGATGTCGCCCACCAGCGAGAGGATCGGGAGCGGCGTAAGGTAACCCTCGAGCGCGCCGTCGCGGAGCCACATCGCGGTCAAGGGATCGACCTCGACCAAGGAGAGGTACTCCGCCATCCCTTCCATGAACCAGAGCGGAGGCGCCGATTGGAACGGGCTGCCCATGCTCTTCTTTCCGCCGAAGAGGATGTCGACCTGGAAGGCGTGCACCAGCTCATGCGTCAGCACGTGATCGAGGTCGCGGTAGGAGCCGGTGAGCGGAAGGGTGACGCGCCCCTTCTGGAACTCGGTGAATCCGCCGGTGCCCTCGCCGATCAGGCCGTCGGTCACGTTGGTCTGCTGAAACTCGGCCTGCGAGGCATAGAGGATGATCGGGATCGGGCTCGCCACTTCATGGCGAAGGATGGTGCTCAAGCGATCGTAGGCGCGCTCGGCCATGCGGCAAACGTCGAGCGCCGCCTCTCGCTCACCTTCATGGAAGTGGACCAGGAAGTGCTCGGTGTGCGCGACCGACCACTCGCGGTGCTTGTACTGGACCTTGTTCTGACCGAAGTACTGCGCCTGCGCCAAGACGGGAAAGAGCAGCAGGCAAAGGAACAGAAACAGCTTCCTCGGGCAGGGACGGAACCAAAAGGTCATCCGATCACTCCTCGCTTGGGGCTCCCCCGGCAATGCCCCTCGGTCTATCCCCCGTTGTGATCATAGCTCAGGAAAGATGGCCGCCCAAACCCCAGAGGAAAAGCGATGTCCCGACCGGCACGAGCAGGTTGTCGAATCCGCGTCGAGCGAAGGCCTCGAGCAGCGTCGCGAGGAGAGAGGCGGCGAGGAGAAGCGGGACCGGATAGAACGGCTGCTTGAGGACCGCCGCCGCCGCCCAGATCGCGATCGCGGTCACGATGAACATCGCGAGCGAGCCCTCGATGCTTCGCCAGCTCGAGCCGACGGTGTAGCGATGCCGCCCAAAACGGCGGCCCACGAGCGCGGCGGCCGCATCTCCCCACGCGAGCGACAAGATGCCCGCGGCCGCGGCCAAGCGTCCGCCGTCGAATCGCCACAGTCCGAGGATCAGGAGCAGGAAGGAGATCGGAAAGAGCACGGTACCGAGGTTCTCCCCCGTCTCCTCTTCCATCGCGCGAATCAAGCGCCGACGACGGCTGAGCAGATTGAGCAGCACGAAGGCCGCGGGGCCCATCGCCGCCCAGACGGGCGAATGGAAGAGGAGCGTCGTCGGAAGGATCCAGGTCCCGATGCCGACATGGATCACCTTCCGCGAATGCGGAAAGCTGAGTCGCCCACCGCGCCGGAGGAGCTCCGCCACGCTCACCACCAGAATCACCCAGAGTCCGGAAAGGGCCAGCGCCAGAAGATCGCTCATGACGCCTTCATCGCGCATGCGGCGAGCTCGACGCAACGAGAATCGCCGCCCAGAGGACGGCGATTCGTGGAGGCGCGGCGCAGGCCCCGAGCGCCGCGCGGGTCAACGCGATCAGGCGCCGAGGCAGACCACCAGGTTCCGTCCGTCCCCCTTCGCCTGACGCAGCGCTTCATCCGAGGCGGAGACGAGAGATTCGAAGCTCCGCCCGTCGGCCGGGAATCCGGCGATGCCGAAGCTCGCGGTCACGACCTCGCCGTTTCTGCCGCGAAGCTGCTCCGCCACGCGATCACGCAGACGTTCGCAGAGCGTCACCGCGCCGTAGATGTCGGTCTTGGGCAGCAGCAGGAGGAACTCGTCGCCTCCGTAGCGCGTCACGATGTCGGTCGCGCGCGTGTCGCGCTTCAGGATCTGCGCGAGATTCCGGAGCAGCTCGCTTCCGACCAGGTGGCCGTGAACGTGGTTGTACTGCTTCAGATTGTCGACATCGACCATCACCACCGCGAAGACCTGCTCGTGCCGCGTGGCGCGAGCAAGCTCCTGGTCGAGCGCCATCCGGAGATAGCGGTAGTTCGGAATCTGGGTCAGACCGTCGGTCATCGCGAGCTCATCGAGCTCGCGGCAGCGCGACTCGAGCGAGAGCGCGGTGGCGATCGCGCTCGCGATCAGCTCGAGGCGTGAAAGCGTCTCGGGTCCAAAGACGGGCGAGGTCTTGTCCCGCACCGCCCCGAGCCACGCGCGCGAGGAGCTCGCCACCTGGATCGGCACCGCGGCGTAGCCCGCGGCCTCGATCCCTTCCCAACCGTCGGCGGTGGCGCGGAAAGAACCGCCGCGCATCAGCTCCGGCTCGAGCACCGCCGCGCCGCGCGAAACCACCAGGCGCGCGAGGCCTAAGAGCTTGTCCTCCTCGCGCCGGATCAATCGATCCTTGAGCAGCGCATGCCGCACCACCCCCTCGCGTCCGGCCTCGCCCAGGTACACGAAGGTCGCGCCGGTGCCGTCGCGCGTCGCCTTGAGTACGCGGCCCAACCACTCTTCGCGGTTGTGCGGCCCGACCAAGGACAGGATCTCCAGCAGCTCTCGTCCGAGTTGTGTCGACTTCGTCAGGTCCATTCGGCAATCCCCCCTTGGCGCAAAGCGCCGCTGAGCATGGGCCGGCGTCTCCCGGATAGGTGCTCCAGAGCGGACGTTCCGTAGCCTCAGGGCTCGACGTCCCGACCCATCGGCGATAGGGCAAGTGGCGTGCCCCTCGACTCGGCAG
>CAZZAH010000003.1:13408-16522 GCA_964652115.1 uncultured bacterium
CGCCCCTTGCGTGCTGCATCGCTGGGTGGATGTGACCCCGGCAGGATTCGAACCTGCGACCTTCTGCTCCGGAGGCAGACGCTCTATCCAGCTGAGCTACGGGGCCGGGCCAGGCGATCCGTTACGGAGACGATGGGCGGCCCGATCGGCCCGCGAGCGATCACTTACGATCGATCACTACGTGCACATCCTTGTCCCCGCGACCGGACAGGTTGACGAGTAACAGATCATCCGGAGCGAGGCAAGGCGCCAGTTTACGCGCGTAGGCCAACGCGTGCGCGCTTTCGAGCGCGGGCAGGATGCCCTCCGCCGCCGCCAACTCCCGGAAGGCATCGAGCGCTTCCTCGTCGGTCGCGTAGACGTACTCGACGCGCCCTTGATCATGGAGCCACGCGTGCTCCGGTCCCACCGCCGGATAGTCGAGCCCGGCCGAGACCGAGTGCGTCTCGCGAATCTGCCCATGCTCATCGGCCAGGAGATAGGTGCGCGTGCCGTGGAGCACGCCGACCTTCGCCTCCTGGAATCGCGCCGCATGCTTGCCGCTCGCGATGCCGAGCCCGCCCGCTTCCACCGCGTACATCTTGACCGCGTCGTCGTCGAGGAACTGGTGGAAGAGCCCGATCGAGTTCGAGCCTCCGCCCACACACGCGACGAGCGCGGTCGGCAGGCGCCCTTCGCGTTCCAAGATCTGCGCGCGCGCCTCGCGACCGATGATCGATTGGAAGTCGCGCACGAGCAGCGGAAAGGGGTGCGGACCGAGCACCGAGCCCAAGATGTAGTGGGTCGACTCGACGTTCGTGACCCAATCGCGCATCGCTTCGTTGATCGCGTCCTTGAGCGTGCGGCTGCCCGAGTCGACCGGGGTGACCTCGGCCCCAAGGAGACGCATGCGATGCACGTTGAGCTCCTGGCGCCGGCAGTCCTCGGTCCCCATGTAGATGCGGCACTCGAGGCCCAGAAGCGCGCAGGCAGTGGCGGTGGCGACCCCATGCTGTCCCGCGCCGGTCTCCGCGATCACGCGCTTCTTCCCCATCCGCAGGGTCAGCAGGGCCTGCCCGAGCGAGTTGTTGATCTTGTGCGCGCCGGTGTGCGCGAGATCCTCCCGCTTCAGGTAGACCATCGCGCCGCCCCATCGCGCCTCGAGGTGCTTCGCGCGGTAGATCGGCGTGGGACGCCCGACGTAGTCGTGAAGGAGCGCGTTGAACTCGGACCAAAAGGCGTCGTCGCCGCTCGCTTCCTGGTAGGCGCGACCGAGCTCATCGAGCGCGGCCGAGAGAGTCTCGGGGATGAATCGTCCGCCGTAAGGTCCGAAGTGTCCGGTGGCGTCGGGCTCGCTGCGAGGGTCGAACGACATGCTCACTCTCCTTGGCCTTGCGTTGGCGGCGCTGCGATGAACGGCGCAGTGGAGCGCTTCTCGTCGGCACTCGCGATCGCCTCGAAGAAGGCGCGGAGCTTGGCCGGGTCCTTCACCCTCGGCACGGACTCGAGGCGCGATGAGGCATCGACCGCGTAAGGCGACACGGCGTCGATCGCCGCCGCCACGTTCTCGTGCGAGAGCCCACCCGCGAGGAAGAGCCGATACTCGCGCGGCGCCGGCGGAAGCGCCGACCAGTCGAACGCGACGCCGCTTCCCCCGCCCACCTCCTTCGCGGACGCGCCGGGTGTGTCGGCGAGCCACGCGTAGGGCGAGACTCGCGCGCTCCCCGCGATCGCGGTCGCGGTGGTCGCGAGGAGGAGATCGATCCCTTCGCGCGCGGCCCACGCGATGAGTCGATCGTCGGTATCTCCCGGCCAGGCGTGATGGATCTGCAGGCAATCGAAGCGATGCCGCGCGAAGACCGCCTCGACCGATGCAAGCTCCGGACGCGCGAAGACCGCCACCGTGCGCGCGCCTCGCTTCGCGTTCGACAGCGGCGCGAGCCAGGGCTCGATCGCGGACGCGTCGACTCGGCGGGGACTCTCAGCGAAGACGAAGCCCAAGTAGTCGGCGCCGAGCTCGAGCGCGAGCCGTGCGTCCTCCTCGCGCGTGAGGCCGCAAATCTTGACCCGCGTGGGCGGCGCGCCGCTCTCGGACATCGCGTGGGGTCCGGTCACTCGCGCGCACCCTGATCGGGTTCACCGCGAAGGTCGAGCAGCGCCCGCCCCGGATCGCCCGCACGCATCAGGTGCTCCCCGACGAGCAGCGCATCGAATCCCGCACTCTCCAGACGAACGACATCCGCGCGACCGCGGATACCGCTCTCCGACAATCGCACCGCGTCGATCGGCAAGCGCGGCAGGAGGCTCTCGCTCGTCGCGAGATCGACCACGAAGGTCGAGAGGTCGCGGTTGTTTACGCCGACGAGATCGGGCTCGAGCTCGTTCGCGAGCTCACACTCCGATTCGTCGTGCACCTCGAGCAGTACCTCGAGCCCGATGTCGCGCGCGGCGGAGCGAAGCTCGCGCAGCAGCGGCGGATCGTCCACCGCGGCGATCAAGAGAATCGCGTCGGCGCCGAGCGAGCGCGCATGCGCCACCTGCAGCGTGTCGACGAAGAAATCCTTCATCAAGAGCGGCAGGCCGACCGCGCGAACGATCGGCAGATCCTGCGGACGCCCGCGAAAAAACTGCTCCTCGGTGACGAGGCTGATGCCACCCGAGCCGCAGGCTTGATAGCGCGTCGCCACCGCGAGGGCGTTCGCCTCCAGCGCAATCGGCCCGGCCGAAGGCGAAGCGCGCTTGATCTCGGTCAGGAAGCGGATCGGCCCGTCGCCGCGTCGGAGGGAATCGCGAAGCGACCTGCGCGGCTCCTGGTAGAGCGCCTCGCCCTCGAGCAGAGCCCAGCTCGTCTCGCGCGCGAGTACCCGCACGCGCTCGCGCTTCGCGACCAGGATGTCGCGGAGGACGCTCAAGCGCCGCTCCTCTGCGGTGCGGCTAGAGCTTCCACGTCAGCTCCCGGAGCTTTGCCAGCAGGTCGTGCGCGCGACCGGAGTCGAGCGTTTCGTCCGCGAGCGCCATTCCTTCCTCGAGCGAGGTCGCGCGTCCGGCGACCACGAAGGCGGCGGCGGCGTTCCACCGCACCATCGCGCGGGAAGGCCCGTGCTCCTCGCCGCGCAGCAGCGACTCCAACCATCG
>CAZZAH010000003.1:16622-33535 GCA_964652115.1 uncultured bacterium
GGTCCGAGCAGATTGAAGATCGTCCGAAGCTTGAGCTCGCGGCGTGGGCCGATCGCGTGCTTCATCGCGCCGTGAAGCATCGGCGCGAAGAGGAAGGCGAAGCCGACCTCATCGAGGCATCGGCCCATCGCTTCCGCGGAGAGGTCGATCTTGATGCCGCTCGCCTCGAGCACATCGGCCGAGCCGGAGCGGCTGGAGACCGAACGATTGCCGTGCTTCGCCACCGCGACGCCGGCGCCGGCCGCGACGAGAGCGACGGCGGTCGAGATGTTGTAGGTGGTGCGTTGATCCCCGCCCGTTCCGCAGGTATCGAGCAGGGGGCGCCGCGAGCTCGTGACCGATGTCGCCACCTCGCGCATCGCGAGCGCGGCGCCGGTGAGCTCCTCGACCGTCTCCCCCTTCAAGCGAAGCGCCATGAGGAAACCGCCGATCTGCGCCGGCGTCGCCTCCCCCGCCATGATCACGCGAAGCGCCGCCTGCGCGCTCTCGCGCGAAAGGTCGCGACCTTCCGCCAGCTCAGCCAGGGCCAGCTGCAGGACGGTGTCGGGCGCGCCCACGTAGCTCAGCTCGCGAGGAAGAGGAAGTTCTGCAGGAGGCGCTTCCCTTCCAAGGTCAGGATCGACTCGGGGTGAAACTGCACGCCCCAGAGCGGAAGCTCCTTGTGCGCGAGGCCCATGATCTCGCCTTCGGCCGTCCATGCGGTGACCTCGAGCGAAGGGGGAAGCGTGGCGCGATCGATCAGGAGCGAGTGATAGCGCGTCGCCTGAAACGGATTGGTCAGCCCTTGAAAGATCGCCTTGCCGGAATGGATCACCATCGAGGTCTTGCCGTGCATGAGGCGTTCGGCACGGCGGATCTCGGCACCGAAGACGTGGCCGATGCATTGGTGACCCAGGCAGACGCCCAAGAGCGGAATCTCCCCCGCCAGCTCGCGAATGATGCGGTTGCTCCCCTCGGTGTCCTCGGGACTCTTCGGACCGGGCGAGATGACGATCCCCTTCGGCTTCATCGCGCGCGCCTCTTCGGGGGTCACCTCGTCGTTCCGGCGCACCACCGGTTCGGCGCCGAGCTCACCCAGGTACTGAACGAGGTTGTAGGTGAAGGAGTCGTAGTTATCGACGACCAGGATCATGCGCGGCTCCTTCCCTTGGCCGGCTTGGCCGTCGCCTTCCCCTCATTGCGCGCGGGCACCGCCTCTGAGAGCCGCGACGCGCGGCCACGCGAGAAGTTCTCGAGCCCTTCGGCCGCGAGCTCACAGGCCTTCATCAAGGCGCTCCCCTTTCCCATCGTCTCGCGATACTCCGCCTCTGGATCGGAGTCGGCCACGATCCCGGCCCCGACGCCGAGGTAGGCCTTTCCTCCACGGAAGAGGAGCGTCCGAATCGCGATGCAGGTGTCCATGTTGCCGTGGAAATCCATGTACCCGATCGCGCCGGCGTAGAGGCCGCGGCGGACCGGCTCGAGCTCCTCGATGATTTCCATCGCGCGGATCTTGGGCGCGCCCGAAACGGTGCCGGCGGGAAAGCACGACTCGAGCACATCGGCGTTCGAGACCCTGGGCCTGAGCTCGCCACGCACGTTCGACACCAGATGCATGACGTGCGAGTAGCGCTCGACCTTCATGAACTCGCTCGTTTCCACCGTGCCGAAGCGCGAGACGCGGCCCAGGTCATTGCGGCCGAGATCGACCAGCATCACGTGCTCGGCCTTCTCCTTCTCGGACGCGAGGAGCTCGCCCTCGAGCAGTCGATCCTCGATCTCGCCTTCGCCGCGCGGACGCGTGCCCGCGATCGGCCGCGTCTCCACCCGCTCGCCTTGCCGGCGCACCAGCGCTTCAGGCGAGGAGCCGACGATCGTCAGCTCACCAAGCCGAAGATAGAAGAGATAGGGCGAAGGATTGATGACGCGAAGCGCGCGATAGACCTCGAAGGGATCGCCGCCGAACTCCGCCTCGAGCCGATGCGCGAGCACCACCTGCACGACGTCGCCCGCGCGGATGTACTCCTTCGCCTGCTTGACCGACTCTGCGTAAGCCGAGGCCGACACCGTGCTGGTGAAGCGCACCTCCTGGGCCGACGCGCGCGGAACCGAAGGGGCGAGCGGCGTGAGCAGTCGCGCGACCAACTCCTCGATGCGCTGGGAAGCACGATCGTAGGCAGCGCCCGGATCGGCGCCGGGCTGCGCGTTCACCACCACCTTCACGGTGTGAAACTGATGATCGAACAGCACCACGGTCTCGAAGAAGGCGAAGCGCGTGTCGGGCAGACCGAGATCGTCGGAGGTCGAGTCGGGCAAGCGCTCGATCCGCCGCACCATGTCATAGGCGACGAACCCGACCGCGCCGCCGGCCAGACGAGGGAGCCCGCTCAGCACGGCGCTCTTGTGCCCCTTGACCAGCTCGTCGAGGCGCGCCAGCGGACGCACCACCGTCTCCTTCTCCGCCTGCTTGCCGCGCGTGATCGTGACCTCGGAGTTTCGGCTCTCGAAGAGGAGGCTCGGGTCGAGGCCGATCATCGAGTAGCGGCCCCAGAGCTCGCCCCCCTCGATACTCTCGAGCAGCGCGCCGTACTCGCCGCCGGCCAGCTTCAGGTAGGCCGACACCGGCGTCTCCAGGTCGGCCAGGATCTCGCGATAGACCGGAACGACGTTGTACTCGGCCGCGAGGCGAATGAACTCTTCACGCGATGGGATGATCATCGGGTCTTTCCTGCTCGTGAAACGGTTTTCGACGCGGCAAGTAGATCCTGCGCGTGACGGCGCGCGATGGCCGAGCCTTCGTCGCCGGATAGCATGCGGGCCAGCTCGCCGAGCCGCTCTTCTCGCTCGACCGGAGAGACCTCGCCATGGGGACGGCCCGCGCGCTCGAGCTTCCGAACTCGAAGCTGTCGATCGGCACGTGCCGCGATGACCGGCAGGTGCGTGACGAGGAGCACCTGCGCTCCTTGCGCCAGGGTCGCCAGATGCTCCGCGACCTTCTTCGCCGTCTCGCCGCCGATCCCGGCGTCGATCTCGTCGAAGACCCAGACGTTCGGACGAAGACTGCGGCCGGTCGCCGTGCTCTCGAGGCTCAAGAGAACGCGCGAGAGCTCACCGCCCGAAGCGACGCGCGCGAGGTTGCCCCACGCTTCACTCGGATGGCTTCGGAAGCGAAGGCTGACCCGATCGAGCCCGCCCGCTTGCGGCTCTCCTCGCGCGAAGTCGAACGCGAGGCTCGCCCCCTTCATCGCGAGATCCGCCAGAACGCGATCGGCCGCGGCCGCGAGCTCCTTCGCCGCGCGCTGCCGCGCCCGCGAAAGCTCCTCCCCGACCTGCGAGACCTTCGTCCATGCATCCTGAGCGGCGAGCGTCGCGAGCTCGCGCTCCGATTCGAGTGAGGCGAGAAGCTCGATCCGCTCTTCCACCTTCGAAAGATGCGCGAGCACCGACTCCTCATCGCCGCCGTACTTCTTCCGCAGGCGATCGAGCAGACGCAGGCGCTCCTCCAACTCCGCCGGATCGAGCGGCTCCGGCCCCTCCGCCTCGAGGCGATGGCGGAGCGACCGCACGGAATCGCGCAGAGCCAAGACCTCGCGCTCGATCTCCGAGAGCGCCTCGGCATGCGCACCGCGCAGTCGATGGGCGAGCGTCTCGAGATGGTCGAGGACCGAGCCCTCATCGCGGATGAGCCGGGCGCGGATCTCTTCCTGCAGCGAAGCGGCATCGAGGTTCGCCCGCGCGGCGCGAAGCGATTCGGCCACCCGCTCGCGCTCGCCCGCCGAGATCGCGGCCGCCTGGATCTCGTCCCGTTGGAAGCGAAGCCACTCCTCCTCGCTCCCGGCATCGTTCCCGACGCGAGCCAGCTCTTCGAGGCGAGCCTGCGCGGCGAGATGGGCCGCGCGATGCTCGCTATAGCGCACGGCGAGCGATGCGCTGCCGGCCTCACCGTCGAGCAACGACTCAAGCGCGCTCGAGCTCTCGAGCTCACGGACGTCTCCCTGGCAGACCAGCCGGAGCAAGGCGTGGCTCCAGCTCTTCAAGTCGGCGACGAGGACGCTTCGACCATTGGCGAAGGCGCGGCTTCTCCCGTCGCGGCCGAGCTCGCGGCGAAGGACCAGGGTGTGGGACTCGTCGAAGCGAATGCCGGCCTCTTCCAGCTGCCGGCGAAGCGGACTCGAGCCGAGGTCGAAGACCCCTTCGACGCTCAAGCGATCGGCGCCGGTGCGGATCCAATCGGCGGAGCCACGACCGCCCGCCAAGAGGCCGAGGGCGTCGATGAGGATCGACTTCCCCGCCCCGGTTTCACCGGTCAGCACGTTGAGGCCGGGGCCGAACTCCATGGCGGCCGCCGCGAAGAGCACGAACTCCTCGAGGGCCAGACGAAGGAGCATCTCCCGCCTCTCCTCAATGCGCCCAGGGCCGAAGCACGCGGTTACCCGCGCGCCGAGAAGGTTACCAAGCAGGTTGTTAGACGCCGCCCCAGCGAAGCTTGGTGCGAAGGACCTCGTAGAAGGACCGATTCTCCACCAGCACGAAGAAGATGGGCCGGCGTGCCCGCCGTACGCGGATCAATCGATCCGTGCTCAATTCTAGCATGAGCTGTCCGTCGACGGCCAAGTGCACCGACTCGCCGTCGGAGCGGCAACGCATCTCGAGCGTCTCGCTGGCGGGAAAGAGGAGCGGTCGGATCGAGAGGGTGTGCGGGCAGATCGGCGTCGCGATCATCGCCTCCAAGTTGGGCTGCACGATCGGTCCGCCGGCGGAGAGCGAGTACGCGGTCGAGCCGGTCGGGGTCGAGATGATGAGGCCGTCGCCGCGGAAGTGGCCGAGCTCGGTGCCGGCGAGACGCGTTTCGATGTGGATGGCGCGACCGCGGGCCTCGCGCAGCACCACGTCATTCAGCGCATGGACCCGTTCGATCTCCTTGTCGCCGGCATCGTGCACGGTCGCGGTCAGCATCATCCTCGGCTCGAGGCGATACTCGCCCGCCAGCACGCGCTCCATCGACGGGATCATGTTGCCTACCGTGACGTCGGCGAGAAAGCCGAGCGTGCCGAAGTTGACGCCCAAGATCGGCACGCGCTCGGGGTAGACCATGCGCGCCGCGGCGAGCAGCGTGCCGTCGCCCCCCAGCACGACCATGAGGTCGGTGCCGTCCAAGAGCTCACGCCTCGGCAGCGCCTCCGCGCGGATCTTGATGCGCGGAACATGATCGCTCGGCACACAGACCGAAAGCCCGCGCCGCGAGAGCCAGGACACGAGCTTCTCGAGCGCCCGCATGCAATCGGGCTTCTCCAGATTCGGGAAGACGGCGATTCGCTTGATCGGCCGCTTGGGCTCGGTCGACCAGGTCATGCCAGCGCGGGCGCCGACCAATCGTTCGGCAAGCGGCCGACCACGGTCTGGATCAAGCCTTCGTAGAGCGTCGGTCCGAGCGTGCGCTGTTTCCGCGCGGGGATCGACGCGCGGCTCGCGACCACGAGCTCGCGCAAACGAAGGCGGGTCTTCCGCACGCCGAGGATGGCGGGGTAGGTCGCCTTGCCGTGCGCGCGATCGCCCCCGCGCCTCCGACCGAGCGCCTCGTAGGAGCCGACCTCGTTCAGCACGTCGTCGACCACCTGGAAGAGAAGTCCAAAGTTATCGCCGAAGCGATCGAGCTCGCGACGGTGCGCGGCGTCGACGCCGGCGAGCAGCGCGCCCGAAACGAGCGAAGCGCGAAGGAGGGCCGCGGTCTTTCGTTCGTGCATGCGGCGGAGTCGCGCCTCGGCGATCCGCTTGCCTTCGGACTCGAGATCGTCGACCTGGCCGCCGATCACGCCGAGAGTCCCGACCGCGCGCGTGATCTCGCTCAGCACGCTCAAGCGCCTTTCGGCCGAGACCGAGAGCTCGCTCATCACCTCGAAGGCCAAGACCTGAAGCGCATCGCCGGCCAGGACGCCGATCGCCTCGCCGAACTTCCGATGAGTCGAGAGGCGGCCGCGGCGGAAGTCGTCATCGTCCATGCAGGGCAGGTCGTCATGGATGAGCGAGAAGGTGTGGATGAGCTCGATCGCGGCTCCAAGCCGCGAAGCGAGCGCGCCGCGTCCACCCGCGCTCCGAAAGCCGAGCACGCAGAGCGCCGGCCGAATGCGCTTCCCTCCCGGGAAGATCGCGTAGCGAAGGGCGCGATGGAGGCGCTCGGGCGGCAGGTTCTTCGCGGGAAGGATGTCGCCGAGCGCGCGCTCGATCGCGCGTCCTTCCTTCTCCAGCCACTGGGACCAGACCGGGATCAGCGAAAGATCAGCTCGTGGCATCGTCTCCCTCGCCCGCTTCCCAGTCCGCCTCGCTCAACGCGCCCTCGCCGCCGCCGGCTTGCCGCAGCACGGTCTTCACCTTCAGCTCCGCGCGATCGAGGAGCTCGGTCAACGTGCGCAGGAGCTTCTGCCCCTCCTCGAAGCGAGCGATCGTCTCCTCGAGTGGGAGCTCACCATCCTCGAGCTCGCGCACCAGGCCTTCGAGCCGATCCATCGCTTCCTCGAACTTGGGCGGCTCCGTCGCGCCCGACGCCGGATCGACCGCGGCCTGCGCCTTCGTCTCCTTCTTCATGCTCACGCTCCCGCTTCGGTCGAGGGGAGGTCTCGCGACCCCGTCGACCCTGCTGCGATCTCGCTCTCCTCGACCCGGACCAGCAAGCGTCCCCGGGCCAGCGTGACCTCAAGACCATCGCCGCTTCCGGCCTCGCTCGCAAGCCGAACGATCGGACCGCCGTCGCGATGCCGGACGATACTGTACCCGCGATCGAGGACCTTGAGGGGTGAAAGCGCGCTCAGTCGAGCCTCGGCCAGCGCCCTGCGCTGTGACGCCGCGCGGATCGCCTCTTCCACTCGCTTCTCGAGCCCACCTCGTGCCCCGATCAGCCTTGCTCGCGCGGCCGCGATCGCGAGCGAAGGATGCTCGCGTTGAAGGCGCGTCTCCACCCCGCGCAGCCTCTGGCGACGCCTCTCGATCGGCGACAGCAGAGCCGCCCGCATCCGATCCGCGAGTCGGTCGAGGTCGAGCCGCGCGCGTTCGATCTTCTCCTCCGGGCGCCTAAGCGCGCGCGAGTGGCGCAGGCGTTCGAGGCGAAGCCGCGCATGCTCGACGCGCCGAGAGAGGCCCAGACGAAGCCCTCGCGCGTCGCGAGTCAGCCGGCGACGCACCTCCTCTTGATCCGGCACCGCCATCTCGGCCGCGTGGCTCGGCGTGGCGGCGCGTGCGTCGGCCACGAAGTCGGCGATGGTGAAGTCGACCTCGTGGCCCACGGCCGAGATCACCGGCAGCGCGGAGGCGTGAATCGCGCGCGCCAAGGGCTCCTCGTTGAAAGCCCAGAGGTCCTCGAGCGAACCTCCTCCGCGCCCCACGATCAAAAGATCGATCGAAGGGAGGCGATTGAGGTCGCGAACCGCCTGCGCCAGATCGAGCGAAGCTCCCGCGCCCTGAACCGCGGCCGGACGGAGCACTACCTCGACCATCGGCCAGCGCCGCCGCAGAATGCGAAGCATGTCGCGCAGCGCCGCGCCGCTCGCCGAGGTGGCGATGCCGATCCTTCGGGGCAGCGGCGGCAACGGTCGCTTGCGCGCGGGATCAAAGAGCCCTTCCGCCTCGAGCCTTCGCTTGAGTGCTAAGAAGGCGGCCTGGAGCTCACCTTCTCCTTCCGCCATCAGGTTCTGCACGTTCAGCTGATAGCTGCCGCGCGGCTCGTAAACGGAGATCGGTCCGAACACGCGGACGCGTTTTCCCTCGACCGGACGTTCGGGCAAACGCCGCAGCGTGGTCGCCCAGAGCGTGCAGGCGATGACCGCGCGCTCGTCCTTCAAATTGAAGTAGGCGTGCCCGCTCGACGGATGAACCTTCAAGCTCGAGATCTCGCCGCTGACCCAGACGCGATCGATCTCGGTCTCCAAGAGCTCCTTGATTCGGCGCGTGATCTCGAAGACGGAGTAGACCGGCGCGGTCATCTCGCCGGAGCCTGCCCGATCGTCTCCTCCCAGATGGGATGAGCGGGGAGTCCGTGACGCCGCTCATGCGCGAGCACGGTGTTGGCGAGGAGCATCACCACGGTCAAGGGACCGACGCCGCCGGGCGCGGGGCTCAACCAGCCCGCGACCTCCCCCACGCTTTCGGGCTCGACGTCGCCGCAGAGGCGCGTGCCGCTCGAACGCGTCGGATCGTCGATGCGATGCATGCCCACGTCGACCACCGCCGCGCCCGGCTTGATCCAGTCGCCCTTCACCGCGAGCGGTTGACCCATCGCGGCGACCAGGATGTCGGCTTCGCGGCAGAGCGCCGGCAGCTCGGCGCTTCGGCTGTGCGCGACGGTCACGGTGGCGTCGGCCCAAGGCGCCTTCAGGCTCAAGAGCACCGAGAGCGGACGGCCGACGATCGACGAACGCCCGAGGATCACCACACGCTTCCCCGCGACGTTGACGCCGTTTCGCCGAAGAAGCGCGACCACGCCGAGCGGCGTGCAAGGCACGAGCGCGGGACGACCCAGCGTGAGCGCGCCCTGGTTGAAGGGATGGAGCCCGTCGACGTCCTTCGCGGGGTCGATCGCCTCCATCATGCGCTCAGGATGAATCGACTTGGGCAGCGGGAGCTGCACCAGGATGCCGTCGACGCTCGGATCGGCGTTCGAAGCGTGAATCCTCTCCAGCAGCTCGGCCCCGCTCGTCGATTCGGGCAGCACCACCACCTCGGATCGGATGCCGACCTCCTGCGAGGACTTCTCCTTGTTCCGCACGTAGACGACCGAAGCGGGATCCTCGCCCACGCGGAAGAGCCGAAGCCCCGGCTGCTCCTTCAAGTGGGCGATGCGTTCCGTGAGCAGCGCACGGATCGCGGCCGCCAGCTCCTTGCCATCGAGCGTCTTTGCCATCATGCCTCCTGATCGAGCCTGCGTTGAATGCGCTCGATCCGCCGCGCTCGGCCGTTTTCCGGATCGAGCTCGATCTCGACCCCGTGCAGGCGAACGTCGTTTTCCGCCGGGTGGAAGCGGACCGGCATCTGCGTCAGCATGCGCTGCAGCGCGAGCTCCTTGCGCGTGCCGATCACCGAGTCGTGCGGGCCGGTCATACCCGCGTCGGTCAAGTACGCGGTTCCGCGCGGGAGGATCTTCTCGTCCGCCGTCTGCACGTGGGTGTGCGTGCCGACCAACGCGCTCACGCGTCCGTCGAGGTACCAACCCATCCCCACCTTCTCCGCCGTCGCCTCCGCGTGGAAGTCGACGAAGATGTTGGAGGTGACGCCTTCCAGGCTCTCGAGCGCCGCGTCGAGCGCCCGAAAGGGACAGTCGAGCGGCTGCATGAAGATTCGGCCCATGACCGAGAGCACCGCGATCTGATGCTCGCCCACCTTGTAGAGCCCGATGCCTCGCCCCGGTGTTCCGGGCGGATAGTTCATCGGACGAAGAATGCGGAGATCCTGATCGATGACCGGGATGCCCTCCGCTTTGTCCCAGGTGTGATTCCCTCCGGTCATGACGTCGATCCCGGAGCGCAGGAGCTCTTCGGCCGAGGCGGCGTTCAGACCGGCGCCCGACACCGCGTTCTCCGCGTTCGCGATCACGAGATCGTAGCCACGCTCCTCGCGGAGGCGAGGCACGAGCGTGACCGCCGCGCGTCGGCCGGGCGAGCCGAAGATGTCACCGATGAAGAGAAGCTTCATTCCATCCTTGCAGTTGTTCGCGTCGCGCCGGAGCGAGGACCGCGGAAGTGCGCCGCCAGCGGCGCGAGCTATTGGGGCGAAAGTGGGTCAAACGAAATGCGGGGCGGGAAGGAGACGCCACCCCTGCGGTTTGGAGAAGGGCTCTTGAACCTGGCATAGCCAGGTGGGCGCCTCGCCGAGTCCGTCGCGCTCCCCGCGGGTCCTCGAAGAGCAAGCTCTTCGCGAAGCGTTGGGGTGCCGCCAAGGTCCCGACTACCGGCTCCCAAGTAACAAGTGTTGGCTCAAACAGCCTGTCCTCGTAACCAACAGGGTCGCGGCTCCTGCCCACCCCGCATGCATCGGCGAAGGTAGTACGAGCGGATCCGTCCCACAAGCGAGAGCGTGGACGTTTCCGCCATGCAGTTCAAGTCTGATGGCGTTCAGGGCTCGAGGCTCAGATCCTCTTCATCGAGGGAGCTTTCGACCTGCAGCCGGCACCGCGCCACGCGACGGCGATACTCCTCGACTCCCTTCGAGGATTGCGCGCGTTCGTGAAACACCTCTTCCGCGAGGTTGAGCGAGACCAGGACCGCGAGTCGTTTGATGTCGAGGCCGCTGCCTCGAGTCGACGCCTCTCTGAATTTCGCGTCGACGAAGGCGGCCAGCTCCTGGACCCGCTCCGCTGATGCGCCACGGATCCAGTACTCGTCTCCGAGGATTCGAACTGGGGTTGCGGCGCCTGCTTCATCCATGGGAGCGATCCTCGGGAAGCTAGATCCCCACTCCGAGCGAATCGACCTTCTCGACCAGCTTGTTCAAGCGCTGAATCGTCTCGGCCCGCTCCGCCTTGAGCCTCAGCACCTCGGACTCGAGGCGCTTACGCTCTTCGCGCAGCGAATCGACCACGCGCACCATCGCCTGAATCTTCTCTTCCAGAATATCGAGCTCCAGAATCAGCTCGATCTCGTGATCCCCGTCCATGACGTTCGTTGCCTTCGTGTCGGTCATGGTTTCTCTTTGGACCTTCCCTTTCCTCGAACGAGGGCCACTCGTCCAACCTACGTCCTAAGGAAGCCTACTTCGATGTCGTCTCGGCGAACTTCTTCGCGGTCTCGACGACCCTGGCGAAGGCGGCGGCGTCGTGCAGCGCGAGGTCCGAGAGCGCCTTCCGGTTGATCGCGATCTTCGCCTGGTCCAGACCATAGATGAAGCGGTTGTAGCTCATTCCGTTCAATCGGCAGGCGGCGTTGATGCGCTGGATCCAGAGCCGGCGCATGAGGCGCTTCCGCTGACGCCGATCGCGAAACGCGAAGTAGAGGCCGCGCATGACGGTCTCCTTCGCCATGCGGTAGAGCTTGCGCCTACCTTGGAAGTTGCCCTTCGCGGCTCGAAGGATCTTCTTCTTTCGCGCCTTGCCCGGCACGATTCCTCTAGCTCTCGGCATTCTTTGCTCCCCCTCTAGGCGTGCGGCACCCGCGGGTGATTCTTCGTTTTCCTGCGTCGCATTGCCGGGATCACGGCGGATTCGAAGGACGAACCGCAATGAGTGCGGCCGCGATCCTGGCGAGCGGATTCTCTAACTCGGTCCCAGCGGGGTTAGCGCAGCCCCAGCATCCGAAGCACGCGCTGCCCGTCCGCTTTGGACACGAGCGTTCCCTTGCGGAGGTGCCGCTTCCGCTTCGGCGCCTTGTCGAAGAGGATGTGTCGCTTGTTGCTCTTCCGGCGCTTGAGCTTTCCGGAACCGGTCAGCGTGAATCGCTTCGCCGCCGACCGATTGGTCTTCATCTTCGGCACTATGCCTCCTTCCCCGTGAGGGGCGACTCCTCGCCACCTCCGGGCTTCACTTCCTTCTTCAGGTTCGGCTTCGGCGCCAGCATCATCACGAGCGAGCGACCGTCCTGGGTCGGACGTTGCTCGACGTTGGCGATGTCCTCCAGGGTGCGCACCACTTCTTCCATCAGCTCGTACCCGAGCTCGGGATGGCTCAGCTCGCGGCCGCGAAACATGCAGGTGATCTTCACCTTGTCTCGCTCGCCCAGGAACGTGCGCGCATGCTTCATCTTGAACTGGAAGTCGTGCTCCTCGATCTTGGGCCGGATCTTGACTTCCTTTACCACGGTCTGATGCTGCTTCTTGCGCGCCTTCGATTCCCGCTTCGCCGTCTCGTACTTGTATTTTCCGAAGTCCATGATCCGGCAGACGGGGGGGCGCGCAGCCGGCGCGACCTCCACCAAGTCCTGCTCCAACTCGCGCGCCTGGCGAAGTGCTTCGGAGATCGCCATGACCCCCAGCTGATCGCCTTCCGGCCCGATCACGCGCACCATCGGCGCGCGGATGCGGTCGTTGACCCGAACTTCGGTTTTACCGGTAATAGGTGCTCCCTCCTGTCCGACACAAAAACAAACGCGGCCCACCCGCCTCGGGTGAAAGCCGCTTCTCGTGCGAATCGAGCCTCATCGACACGCGATGCCGCCCCGCCGAGAGAAAGCTTCCCTCGTCCCGGAGCCGGCAACGCGCTGCCGAATTCGGCGCTCGATTCGAAGTAACCCGCCCTCGCAAACGCATCGTGCGATCCCGGCGCAAAGCTCAGCGCTCAAGATCCGAGTAACCCAGGTACCGAGTACTCCGCACGACCCGTGGAGAAAAGGTGAGAAGCAAGCTTCTACTTCAGCCGAGAGAATCCGCCGATCCGGCGACTACCCCCAGCGTCGGTCGATCGAGCGATCCCTTCGGAGCACTCCCTCGACCACGAACCTACCCAGACTGTATCTACCCAGACTGTGTCTACACAGACTGTGTCTACCGCGGACTGAACAACGATCTGATCTTCACAACGATCGGTATTCAAAACAATATGGTGGGCGATACTGGAATCGAACCAGTGACCTCTTGCATGTCAAGCAAGCACTCTAACCAGCTGAGCTAATCGCCCGCACACTGCAGGAGATCCCCCTCGTCCCATCTCGTCCCGGCGAAGGGAAGCGAGGCAAGTTCAAGGGCGATCATCCCCTAACAGAGGCGCCAGTCTACGGAGCGCCCGGAGAGAGTGTCAATGCTCTTTTCGAGCTGACGCGCGACGCGGCTCTTTCGTCACGTGGGACGCCTCCGCCTCTCGGGTGGCGGAGGCCTGCACCGGGGGCATCGTCCTCCCCACGACTCGCGCGACCTCGCGGACCTTGCCGGCGAGATCGGCGAAGAGCTCCGGGGTCAGACTCTGCTTCCCGTCACAGAGGGCGATCTCGGGGTGCGGGTGCATCTCGATCAGCAGGCCGTCGGCTCCCGCCGCCACCGCCGCCAGCGCCATCGGGGTGACCATCGCGCGAACGCCGACCGCGTGGCTCGGATCGACCACGACCGGAAGGTGCGAGAGCTCCTTCACCACCGGCACGGCGGAGAGATCGAGCGTGTTCCGCGTGTAGGTGTTGTGCGCGCGGATGCCGCGCTCGCAGACGATCACGCGATGATTGCCTCCCGCCATGATGTACTCGGCCGACATCAACCACTCGTCGATGGTCGAGGCCATGCCGCGCTTCAAGAGCACCGGCTTGTCGATCTTGCCGAGGGCGGAGAGGAGGGTGAAGTTCTGCACGTTCCGGGCGCCGACCTGGAGGATATCGACGTAGCGCATGCAGTCGTCGAGCTGCGAGAGGTCCATGATCTCGCTCACCACCGCCATGCCGAGCTCATCGGCCGCCGCGCGCAGAATGCGAAGCCCCGTGACCCCGAGCCCTTGAAACGAGTAGGGCGAGGTGCGCGGCTTGAACGCGCCGCCCCTCAAGATGCGCGCGCCGTGCGCGTAGACGTGTCGCGCCGCGGTAAAGACCTGCTCCTCACTCTCGACCGCGCAGGGTCCGGCCATCATCACCATCTCGCCGCCGCCGATCTCGACCGGCCCGATTTGAATGCGGGTCGACGTGGGGCAATAGGCGCGGCTCGCGAGCTTGAACTCGTGCGGGATCTTCTCGACCGACTCGACGCCCGCGAGGGCGCGGATGCGCTCGATCGCCACCACCTCGCCCGTCGCGACAGCGCAGAGAACGCGCTCACCGGCCGCGGGAACGCGATAGACCTGCAGCCCGAGTGCCATGAGCTGTTGCTCGAGCTGACGGACCTGGCGGGCGTCGGCGTCGGCTTGAATCTGAATCTTCATCGAAGCGCGCGCTCCGCCGTGCTCTGCGAGTTGGGAGCCGGTCGGGCGGGCGCTCGGCCGGTTGGAAAAGGCCCTGGTCGTTGTTTCGACCAGGGCCTGCGTTCACCGCGTGTTGAGTGTAGCACCCGATTTCTCGAGGGGTCAATCCGACGGGGCTTGCTCTCCCTTTCGCGCCCAGCGCGTTGATGGCTCGCCGGTCTCGATCCATCCCACCTCGAGCGGCCGCTCGCCCAAGCGCTCCAGCTCGGCCGACACCTTGGTCACATCGGCGCCTCGCACCACGAGGAGATAGCCGACGCCCATGTTGAAGATGCGGTAGCGCTCCTCCTCGTCCACCTTTCCCAGGCGACAGAGCTCGGAGAAGAGCGGCGGCACGGTCCAGCTCGAACGATCGAACACGGCGCGCGTCCCCGAGGGAAGGATGCGCGGCACGTTTTCCTGAATCCCTCCGCCGGTGAGGTGGATCATGCCGCGCACGAGCCCACGACCGAGCAGCGGCCGCACGAACGGGAGGTACATGCGGTGGCGCGCGAGCAATAAATCGGCCCAGGTCGACTCGGTGCCCGGACAGTGCTCATTCAAGCGTCCCGGCGCCCGATCGAGGTCGAGCGCACTCCGCGCGAGCGAGTAGCCGTTGGTGTGGAGGCCGAGCGAGCGAAGCCCGAGGATGCGGTCGCCCGGTTGAATCGTCGCGCCGTCGATCATCTCGCTGCGGTTGACCTCGCCGATGATGGTGCCGACCACTTCCCAATCGCCGGTCGCGTAGATTCCGGGCATCTCCGCCGTCTCGCCGCCGATGAGCGCGCAGCCAGATTCGCGGCAGGCCTCGGCCATCCCTTCGACCAGCTCGCCCACCGTCTCCGCCGAGAGCTTGGACGCGCCGATGTAATCGAGGAAGAAGAGCGGCAACGCTCCGTGCACGAGGATGTCGTTCACGCAATGGGACGCGATGTCGTAGCCGACCCCGCGAAAGCGCGAGGCGAGCGCGGCAACGCGCATCTTCGTCCCCACTCCGTCCATCGAGGAAACGAGCAGGCGTTCGGAGCCGGTGTCGGGATAGGCGAAGAATCCGGCGAAAGCTCCGGGCTTCGCGAGGACACGTGGCGTGTGGGTCGAGCGCACCGGACCTGCCAGCGCGCGGAGCGCGGACTGCGCCTCCTTCAGATCCACCCCCGCGGCTTCGTAGGCCGAGGCTCCCTTCTCTCGCTCCGTCATTTCGTCTCCCCGCGCCCCTTCGATTTTGGTGCCGCCCCTCGGCTTCTAGCCACGCAGTCGCGCGGTGAACGGCTCCACCTCGTACTCGATCGCATCCTCGCCTTCCAGCACCGGCAGGAGTCGATTGGTGGCATCGAGCACCGAGAGCACCGTCGCCTCGAGCACGTCCCCGACCTGGAAGACGGTGCCGACCAGGTGGGTCTCGCGCCTTCCTTGCAGCAGCGCCAAGTGGCAGAGGATCGCGGCACGCTCACCGATCCGACGGCGCTCCACCTCGAGCAACTCCCAGGCGACGCCGTGTGGAGCGAGCTGGCCGATCGCGCCGAGCGCCGCGCGCCCGACCAGACGCGGCAGGCTCTTTCGCACCGCCGGTCCGGCCGCCGTCCCGATGAGCACGCGGTCCCCGCGGATCAGCTCGACCTGCGCTTCGACCCGCTGATTCTCGCGGAAGACGTTCACGCTCTTGAACTGGATGCGCGGCGCTTCCTCGACCTCTCGCGCGAGCTCGAGTGAGCGCATCGCCGCGACATGAATCTGACGGCGGGCGAGCTCGATCCCAAGGCGCGCATAGACGGTCGTCATGACGTCGCGCGCCACCTGACGCGGGCGCCGGCCCGCTCCGGCCAGGATGTGCACCGCCGCGATCTCCTCCTGAGCGTCGAGTCGGATCCGAGCGGACTCGACCCCGACCAGCGCGCGGATCTCGCGCTCGATCTCTTCGACCTGTTGCTTGTCCACCGTCTCCCCCAGTCTGCGCGCGAACCCCAATGTCGCCGCGAAGCCGAACCGCCGGCTGGGCGCGGCCTAGCGCGGAAGGTCGAGCGAAGGATCGAAGTGCGACATCTCGAACAAGCGCCGCACTCGCGCGTGGATCTCCTCACGCCCGACGTCGAGCAGCCCGCGCACGCTGAATTCCTCGACCGCGAACGAGGCGACGGCCGCGCCGTTGGCGAGCCCGACGCGAAGCTGCGGCTCGCTCAGATCTCCGCCCACCTGGGCGAGGTAGCCGATCAATCCGCCGGCGAAGGAGTCGCCCGCGCCGGTCGGATCCTTCAGGCTATCGACCGGAAACGCGGGGAGCGAAAACCAACCACGTTCGGTGCGCGCGAGAGCGCCGTACTCGCCTCGCTTGATGACCACCGTGCTCGGGCCCATCATTCGAATCCCCTCGGCCGCGCGAAGCACGTTCTCCTGCCCGGTGAGGAGCCGGGCTTCCGAGTCGTTGAGGAGGAAGAGATCGACGCGCTCGAGCACCTTTAAGAGCTCGCCGCGCTTCGACCGGATCCAGTAGTCCATCGTGTCGAGCGCGACCACCTTCGGCGCGCGCATCGATTCGAGCACCTCGAGCTGGAGGCTCGGATCGATGTTCGCGAGGAGAAGGCAGGGGCTTTCGGCGTAGCCCTCCGGCAACTCGGGATGAAAGCCCTCGAAGACGTTGAGCTCGGTCTTCAAGGTCTCGCGATCGTTCATGTCCTGCGAGTAGACGCCCGACCAGCGGAAGGTCCGGCCCTCCACCAAGCGAAGGCCGCCGATGTCGATGCCGTGGCGGCGAAAGAGCGTGAGGTGCTCTTCGGGAAAGTCGGTGCCGGCGATCGCGACCATCCGAACCGGTGCGTACTTCGCGGCCGCGAGGCTGAAGAAGGAGGCCGAGCCGCCGAGACCCTCCTCGATCGATCCGACCGGAGTCCGCACCGAGTCGAGGGCCACCGACCCCACCACCAGCACCGGGACCGGAGACTGCTTCATCCTTACTCCTCCGCGCTCTTTCGCGCGCCGCGTGGCGCTCGCGTGCCGGTAGCCTTCTTCGTCGTGGACTTGGTCGATTTGGTTGCGGCCTTCGGGGAATCGCCCGTCGACGCCTCGCTCGCCGCCCGTCGCGCGCGAGGGGCAGCCTTGGGCTCGTCCTTGATCT
>CAZZAH010000004.1:0-15563 GCA_964652115.1 uncultured bacterium
CGTGCGCCAGGCGCGCGGCCTCGACGCCGAAGCGCGTGCCGAGGATGCGATCGAAGGAGGTCGGCGTGCCGCCGCGTTGCAGGTGACCGAGCACGGTGACGCGGCTCTCCCAATCGAGTCGACGCTCGAGCTCGAGCGCGACCCAACGACCGATGCCGCCCAATCGAATCGCGTCGGTCGAATCCTCGATGGTGCGATCGACCACCATCGAGCCGCCGCGTGGGCAGGCACCCTCGGCCACCACCACGATGGCAAAGCGACGGCCGGATTCGCCGCGGCGACGGATCGCCGCCTCCACCAGGTCGAGGTCGAAAGGAATCTCGGGGATGAGGATGACGTCGCCGCCGCCGGCCATGCCCGCCTCGAGCGCGATCCATCCGGCGTAGCGGCCCATCACCTCGAGCACCATGATTCGCTGATGCGATTCGGCGGTCGAGTGCAGGCGATCGATCGCGTCGGAGGCGACCGAGCGCGCCGAGTCGAACCCGAAGGTGACGTCGGTCGCCGCGAGGTCGTTGTCGATCGTCTTCGGCACGCCGATCACGGGCATGCCGCGCTCCATCAGCTGAGCGCCGATGCTCAGGCTTCCGTCGCCGCCCACCACGATCAGGCACTCGAGCCGGCGCGCGTGACACACCGCGATCACCTGCGCGGAGAGATCGACGAATCGCTTCTCACCGTTTTCGACCACAGGCACGCGGAAGGGATTGCCGCGATTGGAGGAGCCGAGGATGGTGCCGCCTCGGTGCAGAATTCCGCTCACGTCGTCCGCCGAGAGCAGCTCCATGCGGTCGTTCACCAGTCCGTCGAAGCCGTCGCGGATACCGTAAACGGTAAGGCCGTACTGGTAGGAGCAGGCCTTGACCACCGCTCGGATGACGGCGTTCAGACCGGGGCAATCCCCGCCGCCGGTCAAAAGTCCAATTCGCCTCGGGTTCGCGCTGTTCATCGATCCTCCCTGCCGGGGATGCGGGCCGGCTCGGGCTCCGGACAGCTCGGCCCGACCGATCGTTAACAGAAGGCGCAATGCAAGACAAGGACTTACACGACCCGGAGCTATCCTTTGCGCAACTGGTCCGCCTCATGCTCAGATCGTGCTCGGGGTCGACGCTTCGGCAGTCGATTGAGAAAGGACGAGGGAAGGAGGGCCTGTGGCGAGGAGAGCTTCGGGAGCCAAGTCCAACAGGAAGGGTCCGGCGGACGGGGAACGCTCCCGCCAGACCAAGAGCCGAGCGACCACCAGGTCCGACGCCCCCCCAGCCCGGCGGGAGGCGCGGGGGCCGGCTCAGAAATCAGCCGCCTCCGGATCGGCCGTGACCCGATCGAACAAAACGAGCCCGCCGAGCAAGCCCACCAAGCCGACTCGCCCTACGAGGGCGACCGGGCAGGCCAAGAGAGCCAAGGCGGTTGCCCGTGGGGCCGACGGACGGGCCCGTGCCGCCGCGGCGAAGAAGGCGGCGGCCGTGCGTGCCGCCCGGAAACCGCGCACCCCTCGCCTCTCGCAGATCCAGGTCGACCGCTTGCTTCGCCTCGAGGAGACCCTCGCCGACCGCATCGTCGGTAAGCGCGAGGCGATCGATCGCATTTCGCGCGTGATCCGCGTCCGCTTGACCCAGCTCGACCTTAGGCCTGAGCGCCCAAAGGGGATGTTCCTGCTCGTGGGACCGCATGGCGTCGGCAAGAGCGAGATCGCCTACGCCGTCTCCGAGGCGGTCTATGGCGCGGAAGACCGCGTGGTGATGATCGACCTCGACGAATTCCAGGAGGAAGACCAGCTCGCGCGGCTCGGCTCCTCGGTGGTGAATACGCCGGAGCCGGTCCTGGTCGAGGGAGCGTTGACCACGCCGGTGCGTCAGACGCCGCAGACCGTGTTTCTCCTGCGCGGGCTCGAGAACGCGCACCCCGCGATGCAGCGCGTGCTGCTCCAGATCTTCGAGCGCGGCACCTTCGAGGACATGCTCGGCTCGGTCAGTTTCCGCGACGCGATCTTCTTCGTGACCGTCACCTTCCGCCGCGACGAGCCGGTCCCGGCCGGCATCGGCTTCTCTCGCGCCTCGCGCGCGCCGCGCGACATCCTGCGCGAGCGGCTCGATCGAGTGGTGATGCCCGACTTCCTCGACGCCTTCGACGACATCGTCGAGCTACCGGCCCTGACCGCGGAGCAGGTGCGCCGCATCGCGCGCTACAAGGTCGACAAGGTGCTCGCGCGCATGCAGCGCCAGAAGAAGGCGATCGCGGTCGACGAGGCGGTCTTCGAGTCGTTGATCCCCGATGATCTCTGTCGTGTGCAAGGCGCGGCGTTTCTGAATCGCACGCTCGAGGACCGGCTCTTCAATCCGCTCGCGCGCTACCTCCTGACCCACCGGAAGACGGCGTCGCTCAAGGTCGCGCTCGAGGCGGGGCAGGTCACCATCCACGAGGTGACCCCGGGGCGGCAGACCTCCCGCTCCATGGGCGAGCTGCCTAGGGTCCAGAGTACGGGCCGTGCGAACGGTGCCCCTCGCGTCGCCGGCGGCGGAATGACGGGCGCCGTCCCACCGACCAAGGGTCGTCGTCCAAGATAGCTCGCTCGCGTCCTCCATCGCACATTGCGGCGGGTCCCATCGGCCAACTCGGCCGAGGCGGCCCGCCGCCACGTTTCGCCTCGATTTGTGGGTGTTCACGCACGGTTTCGTGAGGAAGCTGTCGTCCCTCCCGCGCGATATAGCGTAAGATCGTCGTGGTTGTTTGCGGTGGATGAAAGGCATCCACGCTCTCGACGTTCGTACTTTCCGAACACGCAGGAGGATCGTGCATGCGAAGCAGTTCCATGTGGAAGGGGTTAGCCGCGCTGGCTCTCACTCTCCTCTCCTTCGGATCCGCGTCTGGCGCGGTACCGAAGATGGTGTGGACCGAGGAATTCGGCGCGACGTGGTGAACGTACTGCCCGAGGTCGCGGTGCGCCCTCCACAACATCGAAGCTGAATTCGGTTGGCAGTTCGTCCACGTCGACACCCACGTTTCGAGTACTGATCCCTTCTCGACCGTGGAGTCCGAGAACCGCGGTAATCGCTACGGCGTCAGCGGGATTCCCCACGTCCGCGTCGATGGCGTGATCCTGGAAGAGGGCGCCGACGTCTGCCCGAACCAGACCATCACCTACCGCGCCGACGTGAATAGCCGGATCGCGGCGACCGGAGCGGTCAGCCCGGTCGGGATCACGGGAAGCTTCGTCATCAACGGCAACAACGCCACGGTGACCGCCAACTACGAGCTGCTCGATCCGGGTAGCTTTACCAATCATCAGGCGACCCTCTATATCTGGGAGGACAACGTCACCTGGTGCTGCGGTTACGGCGGAGTCAACACCTGGCAGGACCTCACCCGTATGGTGCGCAGCACGCCGGTGTCGCTCACCACGGTCGGTCAGACGGTTCAGGTCGTCCAGACCTGGAACATCACGCAGTGGGACGGCGTCGCGCCGAATCCCGCGAACCTGCATGCGGCGGCGATCTTCGAGGAGACCGCCGGTGCGCTCACCGTCATCCAGGCGACCGACTTCGTCAGCAGCTATCCGAACTACTTCCCCGCGTTGACCGTCGGGCAGACGCTGAAGTCGCTCCCTGCCGGCAACGGCACGGCGACCTTCAACTGCACGGTGCAAAACGTTGGGCAGGTGAGCGACGTGCTCGATCTCTCGATCGATAACGTCTTCGGCTGGCCGGCCGACTTCCAGGTCCAGGGCGATGCCAACTACTACACCAGCCATCCGGTGTCGTTGGCCGCGCAGGAGAAGAAGGAAATCACGATTCGCGTGCAGACCGACGGCGTGAAGCGCATCGGCAGCGGGACCTTCACCGTCTCGTCCCAAGGCGACAACACGCAGGTGCGTCACGCGACGTTCAAGTTGTACAACGGCTCCTACGCCATCCTCCTGGTGGACGACGATGCCGGCACCTACGAGACGCCGTTCGTGAACGCTCTGCCCGCGCTGGGCTACCTCTACGAGCGGATCACGATCGCGCCGAACCTGTCCGGCATGATCGGCTACGACGCGATCATCTGGCAGACCGGCTACGCCATCTCCAACGTGATCAACGCGACCGATCAGTCCAACCTGATGGCGTACCTCGATCAGGGTGGACGCCTCTTCGTCTCGTCGATGGACTGCCTCACCGGCATGTCGAACCCGAACACCTTCTTCAACAACTACCTCGGGGTCGCCAGCTGGACGGTGAACACGAAGGCGCACACGATCACGGGCGTGAACGGCGATCCGATCACGAACGGCATGTCGATGGCGCTCTCGTTCCCGTCAGAGACGGCGAACCGCGTCGACACGCTGGTTCCTGGCGTCGGCACGACCATCATGAACAGCGAGCATCCGAATCCGTGCATGGTCCGGTACGATCCGCCGAACCACGCGCGGACGGTCTTCTCGACCGCCATTCAGGCCGCCTTCCCGACCGCGGGAGCCGACCCGAACAACAGTCAGAAGTTCATCCAGAACACCATGACCTGGTTGCTCGAGCAGTTCGCGACCGATGTCCCGGAGACGAACGGCGCTCTCGCGAGCCGCATCCTGTCGGCCTCGCCGAACCCGTTCACGCCGCGGACCGAGGTCAACTTCACGCTCTCGAATCGCGCGGCGGGCTCGCCCGTTTCGCTGATGGTGGTCGATGCCTCCGGTCGTCAGGTCAGAACCCTGGCGCACGAGTCGATGACCGCCGGTCCGCACAGCGTGATCTGGGACGGCATGGATGACGCTTCGCACTCGGTCGCTTCCGGCATCTACTTCGCGCGGCTCAAGACCGTCGAAGGAGAGTCGAGCCAGAAGCTGCTCCGCGTGCGGTAAGAGATCGTAGACGGCTCTCGACCCGAGGGCCTGGTCATCGCGCCGCCGCGCCAGCGTCTCCGCGGTGAGCGCCAGGAGGGGAGCCTCAACCGGGGCTCCCCTCTTTTGCATCCAGACGCTCCGCGCTGGAACGGAGCGACCACAAACCGGAGGTTAGGAATGCGGCTTAGTTCCTGGAAGACCGGGCTCGGCGCGATCGCGCTGACCCTGCTTTCGTTCGGCTCCGCCTTGTCGGCGGTGCCCAAGATGGTGTGGACCGAGGAATTCGGCGCGACGTGGTGAACGTACTGCCCGAGGTCGCGGTGCGCCCTCCATCAGATGGAAGATGAGTTCGGAGCCCAGTTCGTTCACGTCGACACCCACGTGTCGACCACCGATCCCTTCAAGACGACCGAATCGCAGACTCGCGCGAACCGCTACGGCGTGAGCGGCATCCCTCACGTCATGATCGACGGTTCGATCGCGGAGGTCGGCGCGGATCTCTGCCCGAATCAGGCCATCACCTACCGCAACGACATCAACCTGCGGATGTCCCAGACCGGCGGCACGAGCCCGGTCGAGATCTCGGGCGGAATGTCGATCAACGCCAACCTGGTGACGGTGACCGCGCACTTCAAGCTGGTCGATCCCGGCAGCTTCACCGCGCATCAAGCGACGCTCTACGTCTACGAGGACGACATCACCTGGTGCTGCGGCTACGGCAACGTCGACACCTGGAACGACGCGACCCGCATGGTTCGTTCGACGCCGGTCTCCTTGACCACGGTCGGACAGGTCGTGACGGTGGAGCAGGTGTGGGACATGAACACCGCGGTCGGCGTCCCCGCCAATCCGGCGAATCTCCACGCGGTCGCGCTCTACGAGCTGATCGGCGGGACCAAGGCGGTCATTCAGTCGACCGACTTCGTCACGGTCGCGCTGAGCTTGGCCGAGCGGGTGGCATCGGTGCCGGCCGGGAACGGCGTCGCCTATTACACGGTGGACGTGCAGAACCTGGCGAACGCGGCGGACATCTTCGATCTCTCCATCTCGGGCTTCCCCTGGCCGGCCGACTTCCAGGTCCCGGGCGATCCGAGCTACTACACCACGAAGAGCGTGGCCATCGGCGCTCTCGAGGAGAAGACGATCACGCTTCGCGTCCAGACCGACGGGGTGAAGCAGGTCGCGAACGGCCTCTTCTCCGCACAGTCCCAGGCGAACGCGCAGCTCAGAACCGTGAGCCCGCGCCTCTTCAACGGCTCGGCCGCGATCATGCTCGTGAAGGACGACCCGAACACGTACGAGCAGGACTTCGTCACCGCGCTCGACGGGGCCGGTTACCTCTACGACCTGCAGGAAGGCTCACCTTCGGGCGCCTCGACGGTCGCGGGGTATGACGCCATCGTGTGGGAGACCGGCTTCCGCTCGAGCGGAGTGCTTTTGCAGTCGGACATGGATCTCCTCCAGGGATTCATGGATGACGGCGGGCGGGTCTTCCTCTCGTCGATGGACTTCCTCACCGGCAAGACGAGCCCGAGCGTCTTCATCAACGACTACCTCGGGGTCGCGAGCTGGACCAACAACACCAAGGCGAGCACGGCCAACGGCGTGAGCGGCGATCCGATCACGAACGGCATGGTGCAGGCGCTCACCTGGCCGAACCAGACCACCAATCGCGTCGACACGCTGGTCCCGACCGCCGGAGCGAGCACGATCTTCACCAGCGAGACCGGCAACCCGGCCGCGGTGCGGAACGAGCGGCCGAACGGCGCGCGCGTGGTCTTCAGCACGATCATGCAGTTCGCCTTCTCCGACGCGGCGCCGGATCCGAACAACTCCGACACCTTCATCGAGAAGACGATGACCTGGCTGCTCGACGGGACGACGACCGCGGTCGGTGATCCGTTCGTGTCGGCCGGGCTCTCGCGTTTCGTGTCGGCTTCACCCAATCCGCTCACGGATGCCACCGAGCTCCGCTTCGCCCTCTCGAGCGGCGCGGCGCGCGGGCCGATCTCGCTTCGCATCATCGATGCGACGGGCCGGCAGGTGCGGGCGCTCGCGTCCGGTTCGTTCGAGTCGGGGCTGCAGAGCCTCGTCTGGGACGGTGCGGACGGCGAGGGTCGCGTCGCTCCGGCGGGCCTTTACTTCGCGGTGCTCCGCACCAGCGAGGGCGAGGTCAGCCAGAAGCTCGTTCGCGTGCGGTAGGGTCAGACCACACGCGCCGGCTCGATCCGCCGGCGCTTGGAAGATGAGAAGTTAAGCTGCGGGCTCCTCTTCGGAGGGGCCCGCCTTCGTTGGGGGAAGGCGCAGAACGGCGAAAACCCGCGGAATCCGCGCGCGCTAAGGCAGTCGCCGCATCAAGGCCTCGAGCAGACGACGAAGTTCCTTCCCCGCCTCGTCGGCGCAGGCCACCACCTCGTGATGCGTGAGCCGCGTGCTCGAGAGGCCCGTCGCGTAGTTCGTCACCAGCGAGAAGACAAGCGTGCGAAGGCCGAGCTCGCGCGCCACCAACGCTTCGGGCACGGTCGACATCGAGGCGAGATGCCCGCCGAAGAAGCGCGCGGCGCGAACCTCCGCCGCGGTCTCGTAGTTCGGCCCCGGCGATCCCACCAAGACGCCTGCGCGAAGACGCACGCGCTCCTCGCGCGCGACCTCCTCGACCAAGAGATTCAGCTCGCGATCGAGCAGCGGCTCGCGCGCGCGATAGACGCCCGCTTCGATCTCGCGCGCCGCGAGGGGGCGAAAGAAGAGGTTGAGGAGATCGTCGACGCGGCAGATCGAGCCCGGCTCGATGCTCGAGACGAGCGAGCCGGCCGCGTTGGTCAAGACGAGCACCGACACACCGAGCGCGCGCAAGAGGCGCACGTAGCGCGTCACCATCTCGGGGCTGTGGCCTTCGTAAAGATGCACGCGGCCCTTCACCACCCAAAGATCGCGGCCCGCGAATCGGCCGAGGAGCAGGCGACCGTCGTGGCCGGCGACGCGGCTCTCGGGATAGCCGGGAAGATCGGTGGCGCTCCAGGCGATCGGGTCTTCGAGCCCGTCGGCGATGCCGCCGAGGCCGCTGCCGAGCACCAAGGCCGACGCGCTCGAGCGCGATCCCATGCGCGCGCGCATCGACGCGATCAACTCGGCGCTGGGCCACTCGCGCCAAGCGTCGGGCGCGGCGTTTTGGTTCATCGCGCGATCACTCCGCCGATTCTCGGTCGTAGGCCTCGCCCAGGGCGCGTGGCGGCGTGGCGCGACCGATCCATCCCGCGAGCACGATGAGCGTGACGACGTAGGGAATCATCTGCAGGAACTGGCTCGGCAGCTTGTCCGAGTGGACGCGAATCTGCAGCGTCTCGGCCGCACCGAAGAGGAGGCACGCGAGCGCTGCCGCCAGCGGTCGCCACTTCCCCACGATCATCGCGGCGAGCGCGATGTAGCCGCGCCCGCTCGACATGCCGTCGGTGAAGTTGTGCTGCTCCATCGCGAGCCAAGTCCCGGCCAAGCCGCCGTAGGCGCCCGAGAGAAGCACGCCGGTGAAGCGCAGGTTGCCGACCGAGAGGCCGGCGCCGTCGAGCGCGCGCGGACCATCACCGGCTGCGCGCAACGCGAGACCGAAGCCGGTGCCGAAGAGCAGCGCCTGCCCCGCGAAGATCGCGACCACCGCGAGGAGGAAGAAGGGCGAGCCCAAGATCTCCGCCACCGCCTCGAAGCCGGGCGGAAGTGAGAAGCCGAAGCCCGCGATGCCGTCGATCCGCGGCGAGTTGCTCGCGCTGCCGTAGAGCAGCTTGAGCAGCGAGCGCGTGAGCCCGACCGCGAGCAGGTTGAGCGCGAGCCCCGAGAGGATCTGATCCGCCTTGCCGCGCACGGTCACGAGCGCGTGAAGCGAGGCGAGCAGCATGCCCGCGAACACTCCGGTCGCGAGTCCGATCCAGGGGTCGCCGCTCGCGATCGTTCCCCAGACCGCGCCGAACGCGCCGATCAGGAAGATCCCTTCGAGCGCGATGTTGACCACGCCGCCGCGCTCGGAGAAGGCGCCGCCGACCGCGCCCAAGCCGTAGGGAATGCTGATCCGGAGCACCTGTGCCAAGAAGGCGAGCGCCGTTTCCATCACGCCCCCTCCGCCGCCGGCCTCGCCTTGAGCACGAGGAGGCGATCGGGCAAGCCGCGCATCATTCGATCGAAGACGATGAAGAGGAGAAGGATCACCGCCTGCGTCAGGTCGATCAGCTCGCGCGGCACGATGCTGTTCACGACCAGCCCACCGTAGGAGAGCAACCCGAAGAAGATGGCCGAAGGCACGATCCAAATCGGTCGATTGCGCGCGAGGAGCGCCACCGCGATTCCGGTGAAGCCGGCGCCGGCGGAGAAGCCCTCCTCGTAGTAGTGCTTGTAGCCCAAGATGAAGTTCGACGCGGCGAGGCCGGCGAGCGCACCGCTCGCGGTCATGGCGAAGACGGTGAGGCGCGCGAGCGGCAGCCCGGCGTAACGCGCCTGCTTCGGTCCTTCACCCAGCACGCGCAGCGAGAAGCCGATCGGCGTCCGCGCCGACCAGAGCTCCAGGAAGATCGCGGTAGCGACCGCGAGGGGAAAGGCGAAGCTGAGCGGGCTTCCGCGCAGCGCGGGCCAGATGTCGGAGAAGCGCGGGAGCTGCGCGCTCAACGCGACCTCGCTCGTCCGCACGGTCTCGGGCAACGCGAGGTGCCGCGCGAGCACGTAGTTCGCGAGCGCGAGCGCGATGAAGTTGAGCATGATGGTGACGATCACCTCATGCGCGCCGGTCCTCGCCTTCAAGATGCCGGGCAGCATGCCCCAGATCGCGCCGACCATCGCGCCCGCGGCCAAGGCCGCCACGACTCCGATCGGAAAGGGCAACGACGCGACGCTCGAACCGGCCCAGGCCATCGCGAGCCCGCCGACCACCATCTGCCCTTCCGCGCCGATGTTGAAGAGCCGCGCCTGAAACGCCAGCGCGACCGCGAGCCCGGTGAAGATGAGCGGCGTTGCCTTGAAGAGCACCTGGCTAAAGCCGTAGCTCGACCCGAGCGTGCCTTCGAATAAGCGCTCGAAGAACTCGGCCGGAGACGCGCCCAAGAGCGCCACCATCGCGCCCGCGAACGCGAGGCCGAGCGCGATCGAGAGCGCCACCGGTCCGATCGACTGAAGCGCGCTCAGGCCGAGCACCTTCCAACGAAGCGCCTGCGCTTGTCGATCGGTCATCGCGCCGCCTCCGCCGTCGTGCTCTCGAGGCCGAGCAGGCTTCGGTTCAAGGTCTCGGGATCGAGCTCCGCGCGCATCGCGTCATAAGCGACCTTGCCGCGGTAGAGCACGATGATCCGATCCGAGAGCGCACGCAGCTCGGCCAGATCGGCGGTGACGAGGAGAATCGCGGTGCCGCGCGCGCGCTCTTCGAGCAGACGACCGTGGATGAATTGCGTCGCGCGGATGTCGACCCCGCGCGTCGGATGCACCGCGAGGAGGAAGGGCGGCCGGCGCGAGAGCTCCCGCCCCGCGATGAAGCGCTGCTGATTCCCGCCCGAAAACGCGCGCGCCGGAAGATCGAGCCGCGGCGGATAGACGCTGAAGGTGTCGACGATGCGATGCGCGTGCGCCCGCATCTCCGATCGCCTAAGCGCGAGCCCGCGACGGAACGGCGGCCGATCGTGAAAGCCGAGCACCGCGTTGTCGATCAGGTTGCGCGTGAGCAGAAGCCCTTCCTTCCGCCGGTCTTCGGGGATCACGCCGATCCTGCGGCGGAAGGCGGGAGTGCGGTCCGGATGCACGGGGCGTCCGAGGAAGCGAATCTCTCCGTGATCGCGCGGGATGTAGCCCATCAGCACCGACACGAGCTCGCGCTGACCGTTGCCTTCGACGCCGCCGACGCCGACGATCTCCCCTTCGCGTACGCGGAAGGAGATGCGCTGCAAAGAGCCTCCGGAGTTGCCGGCCGAGAGCTTCTCCACCTCGAGCACCGGCTCGCCCGGCACGCGCGGCAGCCACGGAGTCTCGGGCGGAGGCTCGCCGCCGATGATCATCGACACGAGGGTCGACGGCTCGAGGCCCGCGCCATGCACCGTGCCTTCGACTCGTCCCGCGCGCAGGACGGTCACGCGATCGGCCACCGCCATCACCTCGGGCAGCTTGTGCGTGATGAAGAGGATCGCCTTCCCCTCCTTCTTGAGCTGACGGAGGACGGCGAAGAGGCTCTCGACCTCACTCGGCGCGAGCACCGCGGTCGGCTCGTCGAGGATGAGCACGCGCGCCTCGCGATAGAGCAGCTTCAGAATTTCGATGCGCTCGCACTCGCCGACCGAGAGGTCCATCACCGGCACCTCGAGCGAGGTCTTGAGCCCGTAGCGCTTCATCAGCTCACGCACCTTGTCCTGCGCGCGATGGCTGAGCGGCGCGAAGAGTCGATGGCCCGGCGCGCCCAGGAGGATGTTCTCCATCCCGGTCAAGGTCGGCACGAGATGGAAGTGCTGCGCGCAGAGGCCGATTCCAGCGTCGAGCGCGGCCTTCGGCGAGCCGAGCTTGAGCGAGCGGCCGAAGACCTGAACGGTGCCCTCCTCCGGCTTGACGAAGCCGGAGAGGATGCCCATCAAGGTCGACTTGCCCGCGCCGTTCTCCCCCACGATCGCGTGGATCTCGCCGGGGAAGACGGGAAAGGAGATGTCGTCGTTGGCGATCAGCCCGGGATAGCGCTTGGTGATGCCGACGAATTCGACCGCGGAGTTCATGCGGACACTCGCGCGCTCACTTGCTCGGCACGACGAACTTGCCCGCGATGATGTCGGCGCGGAGTGCTTCGACCTTCGCCTTCACCTCCGGCGTGATCCACTGGGCGTTCTGCGCGTCGGAGATGTAGTCGACCCCGCCTTCCTTGAGCCCGAGCACCTGAACGCCCGAACGGAAGGTGCCCGCCTTCGCCTCCTTGATCGTCTGGAAGACGGCGACGTCGACCTGCTTCACCATGCTGGTCAAGATGAAGCCGGGCGCTTCCGCCTGCTGATCGGAGTCGACGCCGATCGCCAGCATCTTTCGCTCGCGCGCCGCCTCGAACACGCCGAGCCCGGTCGAGCCCGAAGCGTGAAAGATGATGTCGGCCCCGCGATCGATCTGCGCGAGCGCGAGCTCCTTCCCCTTCGACGGATTGGCGAAGGCCTCACCGGTCACGCCGGCGTAGTTGACCAGCACCTGGCCGTCCGGCTTCTCCGCCAGAAAGCCCGCGCGATAGCCCGCCTCGAACTTGTGGATCAGCGGGATGTCCATGCCGCCGACGAAGCCGACCGTGCCGGTCTTGGTCAGAAGCGCGGAGAGCGCGCCGACGAGAGCCGACCCTTCCTCTTCACGAAACTTGATGCCCGAGACATTGCCCGGCACCGGCTCGCCGTCTTGCCAGGTGTAGTCGATGCACGCGAACTTCTTGTCGGGATATTCGGCCGCCACCTGCTTGATGTCGTCGGTGAAGAGGAAGCCGACGCCGAAGACGATGTCGGAACGACCCGAGGCGAGCTGACGAAGCGCGGCGTCACGCTCGCTCCCCTCGCCCGGCTCCAGGTACTCGTACTCGATGCCGAGCTCGGCCTTCGCCTTCTCGAGCCCGCGATAGGCGGCGTCGTTGAACGATTTGTCGCCGAGCCCGCCGACGTCGAAGACGAGCCCGACGTGATAGGCGGTCGACCGGCTCTTCTGCTGCTCCTTGCCGCCGCACGCGGAGAGAACGACCGCCATCGCGACCAGCGGCACCCACCTCGCCATCCTCAGTCCCCCGTTCATTCCTGCTCCTTGTCTCGCGGCGGATCGAAGCAACGGCGGCAACGCGCCTCGTAGTGCTCGCTCGATCCGACCAGAATGCGCTCGCCTCGATGCGTCACGCGCTGCGTGCGCCCGGCGGGCGCTCCGCAGGTGACGCAGATCGCCAGAGTCTTGGTGATGTATTCCGCGCGGGCCAAAAGCTGCGGCATCGGCTCGAAGGGACGCGCGCGATAGTCCATGTCGAGCCCGGCCACGATCACGCGGCGGCCTTCGTTCGCCAGCGTCTCGCAGGCGGTCACGATCCCCTCATCCATGAACTGCACCTCGTCGATGCCGATCACCTCCGCCTCGCGCCCTTGCGCAAGAACCTCGGCCGAGCTCTTGACCTGCACCGAGGGGATCCTGATCTGACTGTGGGAGACGAGGTGGTCCAGGTCGTAGCGATCATCGATCGACGGCTTCAAGATCACGACACGCTGACGAGCGATCTGCGCGCGGCGAAGGCGGCGGATCAGCTCCTCCGTCTTGCCGCTGAACATCGGTCCGCAGGTGACCTCGAGCGAGCCGCCGCGCGGTAGATCTCCACGCATCAGGGCAGGCCCACCACACGCTCCGACTTGAGCGCGAGGACCTTGGTGGCGAGGAGGTCGACCCCGACGCGGTTGTGTCCCCCTTCGGGAATGATGACGTCGGCGAAGCGCTTGCTCGGCTCGACGAACTGAAGGTGCATCGGACGCACAAAGGTCTCGTACTGCGAGAGGACCGACTCGACCGTGCGGCCGCGCTCGTGCACGTCGCGCCGCAAGCGACGCAGGAGACGCACATCAGCATCGGTGTCGACGAAGACACGGATGTCCATCAAGGCCAAGAGCGACGGCTCGCTCAGCACGAGGATCCCTTCCAGGATGACGACCGAGACCGCGCGCACCCGCCGGGTCTTCTCGCTCCGCATGTGACGGGTGAAGTCGTAGATCGGTTCTTCGACCGACTCGCCGCGAAGGAGCGCTTCGATGTGCTCGAGGAGGAGCGGCGTGTCGAAGGCGTCGGGGTGATCGAAGTTGTGCTGCGCGCGCTGCTCGGGCGTGAGCCCCTTCAAGTCGCGGTAGTAGGCGTCCTGCCGGAGGATCGCGACCCCCTCGGGGCCTAGCGACTCGTAGATCTTGGCCGCGACCAGGGTCTTTCCGGAGGCGGAGCCGCCGGCGATTCCGATGAGGACACCGCGGCTCATCGCCGCGACCCTGGCGCGTCGGTGCTGCTCATCTCGACCGCATCGATCACACCGACGATCACCGCGCGGATCGGTCCGCGCGCGCGCTTCAGCACCTGCGCGGCGCCGTTGCCCTCGTCGGTCACCAGAACCGCGTCCCCTTCGCCCGCGTCGACCGTATCGATGGCGAGGCTCCGTTTGCCGAGCAAGCGGCCGTAAGGATCGACGCGCTCGACCCAGAGCATGCGGCGCCCCTCGAGCGCCGGGTGCTTGAGCGTCGCGACCAGTTCCCCGATGACTCGAGCGAGAAACATGGCGCGCCCTACTCCTTCCGGTCCGTCCGGTCCCCGGCGCCAGGCCTATCGGCCTCTCGCGCGCGGGCCTCGGCTTCGGCCACCTCGGCGGGCGAGAGCACGGCGACGTACGGCAGCCCGCGGTACTTCTCGTTGTAGTCGAGGCCGTAGCCGACCACGAACTTGTCCGGAATGTCGAAGCCGATGTAGTCGACGTAGACCCCTTCGGTGCGGCGCGAGCGCTTATCGAGGAGCGCAACGACCGAGACCGAGCGCGGATTCCGCGCGGCCAAGCTCTTCTTGATGTAGGCGAGCGAGAGGCCCGAGTCGACGATGTCCTCGATCAAGAGCACATCGCGCTCGAAGACGTCACGATCGAGGTCCTTCAAGAGCTTGACGCTGCCGGAGGAAACGACGCGATCGCCGTAGCTCGACACCGCGATGAAGTCGACCTCGACGTCGATCGACATACGACGGATGAGATCGGCCAGGAAGAGGGTCGAGCCCTTGAGGATCCCGACCATGATGGGCACGCGGCCCATGTAGTCGCGCGACAGCTCCTCGCCCAGCTCGGCCACGCGGCGCGCGAGGGCATCTTCGGATAAGAGGACTTCCGTGTTCGCTCTCCTGTTGGGGCCGCCTTCAGACTCGAGTGCCAAGGACGCCTAAGGAACGGCGGCCGGATTGACCCGAGGAAGCACGGGCGGTAGCTTGACCGAGCCGAGGCGTGGTCGATTCGGGCTGCATGATCGAAGGGGTCCCTTTTGGAGTCAAGACGAAAAGCCGAGCGCATCCTGCTCGCGGGCGGGCTCTTGCTCTCCGCGAGCGAAGGGACGCTCGCGCCCGGTGACCTCTTCTTGGAAGGCGGAAGAATCGCGGCCAACACGCGTCACGACGCGCCGCTCGACTGGCCGAAGGAGAGCTTCGAGCGACTCGATCTCGCGGGGCTCTGGATCATGCCCGGCTTCGTGCAAGCCCACCTCCATCTCTGCCAGACGCTCTTTCGAGGATGGGCCGAAGGTCGCCCGCTCTATCGATGGCTGTCCGAGGTGATCTGGCCGGGCGAAGCGTCGCTCGACGAGGAGACGATCGCGGTAGCGGCAGAGCTCGCGGTTGCCGAGCTACGAGCGAACGGCACGACCGCCATCCTCGACATGGGGACGACCCACCACAGCGAGGCGATCGCGGAGGTGCTGCTTCGCTCCGGCCTGCGCGCGACCTTGGGCCCCGCGTTGATGGACCAAGGCCCCGACGCCGCGCGGCCACTCCTCACGACCGCCGCCGATGCCATGAAGCGCTTCGAGGCCTTCGCCGCGCGATACGACGGCGCCGATCATGGACGCCTTCGCGCGGCCCTCTGCCCTCGCTTCGTTCCGAGCGTGAGTGATGCGCTCTGGCGGGAGATCGCGGGAAGGCCCGATCTCGCGCGCGTTCCGATCCACACCCATGGCGCGGAGACGAAGGACGAGGTCGCGGAGGTGCGCGCGCGAAGTGGTCACTCGCCGAT